>JAUWCU010000035.1 GCA_030609135.1 Candidatus Stahliibacteriota bacterium
AGGAGAGGCTTACTTAGTGAAGATCAATAGCAATGGTGATACTCTGTGGACAAAGACCTATGGAGGAACAGCAGATGACTATGCTCACTCTGTTCAAGAAACTGAGGATAGTGGATACATCCTATGTGGTGGGTTTAGTAATACAGCAAATTACAGTTCCGAAGGTTATCTAATCAAGACGAATAGCAATGGGGATACGCTATGGACGAGAATTTACGGTGGGGCTAGTACAGACAATTTTTTCTCTGTTCAAGAAACTACGGATGGAGGATATATCTGTGTTGGTTCTATGTACGTCGATGGTTATGATGTTTATGCTGTCAAGACTGATACTGACGGAAATGTCGGAATTAAAGAGGATATGGAAATAAGGAAGGAGAAACAAAATGCAGGATTGTTTGCATCGCCCAATCCTTTTGTCTTCTTTACAACCGTGCCAGGATTTGAAAGGGAGAAATTTTTAGTCTACGATATTCAGGGTCGCTTGATAGAAAATTACCCTGGAAATCGTATTGGTGAAGATTTATGTGCAGGAGTATATTTCTTGAAATTCGCGGGTATGGATAGTGAACCGGTGCGGGTAGTAAAAATACAGTAAGGAGGTATATTGTGTTTGCAAATCATAAACGTGTGATTGGCTTATGCCTATTGTTGGGAATTCTTCATCCCATGTTTGGTCAAACCCAGGAATGGGTTTACACATATAATGGGTCAACTGATGAACATGATCGGTTCAACAGTATTGTCTATGGTGGAGATGGAAATATCTATGTGTCTGGTTTTTCTGATGTCCAATGGCCCTCTTTACCTGGGGATTTTATCGTAGTGAGCTTTGACACCTCAGGAACTGAACGCTGGTTTTATCGTCAAGCATTCGGTAGTGCAAGTTATCCTGCTTCTAAAATAATATGGGCAGGAGATGGCAATATCTATGCTGGAACCTCGAACTTTGTGATCAGTTTAACACCTTCTGGAACTGAACGCTGGGTTTATTCAGATGCATCAAGTGTTACATCTATCGACTACGGCAGTGATGGAAATCTCTATATTGCTTCTGGCAATAATGTAATCAGTCTTACCACTGGAGGTGTTGAACGCTGGGTTTATCCTGGAATAGGCTATGGATATGACATCGTGTATGGTTCAGACGGCAATATCTATATTGCTTCGAAGAAAGATGACAAATTTACTGTAGTGAGTTTAACGTCAGGCGGTAATGAACGCTGGATATATTCATATAATGGTCCACTTGATGATGATTATGCAAAATCTATTGTCTTTGGCTCAGATGGCAATATCTATGCTTCTGGCAAGGTTAGAACTGACCACTATAGTGACCTTTTTGTAGTAAGTTTGACTCCTTCGAAGGTAGAACGGTGGACATATATATACAGCGGCCCGGGTGCTTACTGGGATTATGCAACAGATATGACCATGGGCTTGGATGGAAATCTCTATGTAACGGGAAAGGGTGGTTATGACGCCAGCCAGGGCGATATTATTGTTTTGAGCCTCACTTCATCCGGGCAAAGACGATGGCTTCATTATTATAATGGACCTGGAGGTTCCTCTGACTGTGCCTATGGCGTTGTCTATGGCATGGATGGAAATGTATACGTCGCTGGTGAAAGTATAGGCTTTGGTAATTTTGATGTCGCTGCCATATCACTTACAAGATTTGGCAACAAGCGTTGGCTCTATCGTTATAATGGTGGAGATGAAGATGCAGCATGGTCCCTTTGCTATGGATCAGATGGAAAACTCTATATCTGCGGCGATACATACAGAAATATCCCAACTTTCAATGCAGACCTTCTCCTTATTAAGGTCAACCCGGGTGCAACTGGCATATCTGATATCAGTACGAATCCAGCCGAACTGATCTTTGATTTTAGTAGCAAGGACCACCAAGATTCTTGGTGCCCGTCTGAAACAAGAGTATCATCTATCGTGCCGATTGCCCATGGTCTGATCGAAAAGTTTGAAAATTCACCTGCCTATGAGTTAATTCCCATTATCATTTTGATGTCCGAACAATTAAATACCACTGCATTACAGGATCAAATAAGTAATTTGCCAAAAACAAAACGCAGGAGTTTTGTTACATCAAAAGCAAAATCTTTGGCGCAGAGGACTCAGGAACAGATACTTTCTTTTTTGGATGTTAAGAAATCAGCAGGTAAGGCAAATGACATCAGTTCCTTGTGGATTGTGAATTCTGTTTCAGCCGAAGCGTCATCTGATGTGATCCGTGAACTCTCTAAAATCCGGGAGTCTGTCAGATTTGGTTTGACGGAGATTATTTTCATGTCCTAGAAGATATCGGTCCGAAGAGAAAAATTGTTACAAGAGATATTGCCTGGGGTGTAGAAAAGATCAGGGCTAATGATGTCTGGAATAACCTAGGCTACACAGGCAAAGGCATAATAGTCGGAGTCATTGATACTGGGGTTAGATGGAGTCATCATGATCTGGAAGACCATATGTGGAATGGCGGCACCTTATATCCTTATCACGGCTGGAATTTCGTAAGTGATCACAACTCGCCGGCTGATGATAATGGGCATGGCACACACGTTGCCGGCACAATTGCCGGTGACGGAACATCAGGGACTCAAACCGGGGTTGCTCCTGATGCCCAGATAATGGTGTTGAAGGTCTTGAACTCATCAGGTAGTGGAAGTCTTTCAGATATGGCAAAAGCAGTCCAGTTCGCAGTTGACCACAATGCTGATATTGTTAATGTATCTGTGGGCTCGGCTAATCCAAGTGACGGAACAAAAGATTATTGTCGGGATATGTGTAATATGGCATATGCTGCTGATCTACCAATGGCGATTGCTGCAGGAAATGGTGATGGCGCGGGTGGGCATTTTGCCATACCTTACGACATCTACACACCCGGTGATGTTCCTGCTCCCTGGTATGGCAGTACTGGGCATAGTGCGTCAATAACAGTTGGCGCAACCGATAATAATGACATTATTGCAGGTTTCTCAAGTTATGGGCCCACCGAGTGGAATACATCGATTTATGCCGATTACCTTTATCCCCCAGGTTTGATAAAACCTGATGTAAGTGCACCAGGTGTGAATATCACTTCACTTCTTCATACAAGTCCATCAGGATACACTATTAAAAGTGGTACTTCAATGGCAACGCCCCATCTTGCCGGCACCATCGCGTTGATACTTGAAAAGAATCCCTTTCTAACCTGTTCGCAAATAGATAGTATCATTGAAAACTTCGGCGTTGTTGATCTCGGAAATCCTGGTAAAGATACTTTTTACGGCGCTGGTCGGCTTGATGCCTATGATGCAGTAGAAGCAGTTCAGGCAACTGTAGCGGAAAAAGGAGTTTTCCATATTAGAAATGCTGCCTCAGCAACCGGGAACCTGGAATTCGATGAACTTTCATGGCAGGCAAATTGGATAACAGAAGCGATCCCTGCCTCCTATGCTGTTGGACCTGGAGAATCAACTATTGTTGAGGTCTATGTAGATACGAACGGTCTGGCGTCTGGAACATACTGGGACACACTCTGGATATACTCTAATGACCCTAATGAAAATCCCTATCCTGAACCCGTTTGCCTGATAACGGAAATTGTCGGGATTGAAGAAACCGAAAAGACAACGCAAGTACCAGTGGCAAGCGGATTATGCCACATTTGTCCGAATCCATTCAGCAAATCTACAGTCATTAGTTATTCGTCATTAGTCATTAATGACCAATTACCAGTGACCAATGACTTACAATGCCCAGCATTGCGAATCTACGATGTAAGCGGCAGGGTGGTGAAAGAATTCAATCTGCAATCTGATGGTCTGCAATCGGTTAAGTGGTCTGGCACAGACCAACTTAACCGTCCGGTCCCGGCCGGTGTTTACTTTGTGCGTCTAATGACATCTGATGAGTGTTTTACTGAAAAAGTAATCCTGCTCAAATAAGAGAATCAAATATCCCCTCCTCGGGAGAACAGGGCGTCCAGTCAAATATCTAAAGTACTGGACGCCCCTGTATTATAAAAACAGATGAGCAATCATGTCTTCATCGAACGTACGTCATCAAAAAGTAATTGAGGTAAGAAGGATTCAGATGATGGATAGACCTTCGAACCTAATTGGAGATATTATGATAGGTATTATTAATAAAATGACACAATCAAAAGAACTGACTCTTGAGGAAAAGAATGCAAGATGGCTTATAACAAGAATAGTCTTTGGGGCATCGTTGATTGTGGTCGGCTCAACTTGGTTCTATATCTTGGTCTCAGGACTGTCCAAGCTCAGGGATGTTCTCTTTGGTAATTAGGCTGTGAAACTTTGATGTAGTAATTTATCTATACATTGTAGTTGTTTGCCCGCTCACCCCGTCTGAAGGACGAGGTTCTCGGAGATTTACCCACGCCCCTTATGAAGGAGCGGGGTTTATCAAACATGATTAAAATGTTGGCGTAGCGAAACATCTACCCCTGGAGTGCGTCAGCTTGCTGACGCTCACCTACGCAATAGCCCCGACAGAACGGGATTTTCGTTACACTCCAACAAGCTATCGCACTCCAATATAAAATCACCGTTTCGCCGTTTCTCCCATTCACCGTTTCATGAATCATTCCCGCATTTTTTATCTGTGTAATCTGCTTTTCATCTGCGCAATCTCCGCAGAGTCACGTGGACTCTACGAGAGTTCCGTTGCCGAGAATTCTCGCCACAGGCGGAATCTACGGACAAAGAGTCTCAAGTAATCTTTGAGACTCTTCTGACTGTGGTATTATTTTTAAGACCTTTTCCAACACTTTCTTTGCATCCGCCATGTTTCCGCCACGACACTTGCCGGATGGCGTCCGCCTCTTTTTTTGGCGGATCTCATTATCATACGCTATGCAGCTTTTCGCAAAGCCAATGGCTTCACTCTCTAATTTATTCAAAATCGCTCGGCGCATTTCTTCAGACCAGTTATCATACATTTTTTTGAATGGTTCGCCTCGAAATAGTTTAAATGCTCTTAAATATTCTTTTCTCGCGAATCCCCACTCTCCTGCCCGCTCAAGTGCTTTTGCTTTGGTGATAGTCTGTTCATAGTATTGATAATCAGTAGTAACATATCCCTTGAAATGGAGAAACCTCTCTTTTGTAAAAAGGGTATAAGGAGGAAACCTGAGATATTTTCTTAGACCAAATAAAAGATGAGAAAGCGAACCTCTTGGATTTTTTGCCTTGCGCCAGAAATTCGCATATAATGATTCCAGCTCAACTTTCTTTTTGAAACAAAGGTGAATAAGAATACTTGCATATATTGGTGTAGGGTCATGTCGCAGCTTCACACCATTTCGATGGATGTACACAGGACCCAAAAATCTTAAATGGAAAACCGGAATATTTTTCTGAAAAATCGGGAGTTTTAATAATGCTTTTGGCAATCCTGTAGATTTCCCTTTGGAAATGAGTTTATTTACTGACTCCGGAAAGAAAAGCACCGATCGGTGAAATAGTCCCATAAGCTGCTGAGATGTGGCGTAGTAAAATGCTTTTCTATAATCTATTATCTTTAACGACTTCGATGCTTTACTTAAGAGAACAGCCAGTTGAATAGGTGGTTTCAGAATCGATTCTTCGTAAGGTTTTCTCTTACGGAGAAGAATTTCTACAAAAAGAAGCGAGTCTTTTATCATAAATTTTCTGAGGATAGGAAGGACACTTCTTATCCGGTTCACTGCCTTTTTCCTCTCATTGAATCCGCATAAACAAGAGGCAAGTACAAAGGAAGATGACCAGAAGTATTTGGGTATTGCTTCTCTCTTGGATTCCTTCAGAGCTTTATCAGCAAAATCCATAGCATCGTGGAGCATTCCATCAGCAAGGTGGCACTGAGCTTTTATAATAGCAGATAAAGGTTTTAATCCATATTTTTCTGTATCTATTTTCCCTAGAAATCTCTTGGTCAGTTTGTACTTTCCTGCCAGAACATAATTGGATGCCAGGGCACTGTATAAGAAATGCTCGTTCTTGATTTTGCTGCATTTCAAACCTTTCTCCAACCATTTGCGTACTTTTTTATTAAATCCAATTTCTGAATAAAGCGAGGCGATACTATCGTGAAATGAAGCATTTGTTAAATGTCGTCGGTAAGCAGTTTCGCATTTTCTGATACAGGCAAGGCTTTCTTTGATTCTACCAAGACCTGCTAATGCTCGACATCTTAAGCTGAGCAGACGGAAACCTAAGTACGGGGCAGTATTTTTCCTGCCCTTTGGTCTCATATCTAATTTCTTCTTTAATCTGGAAGTGAGAGCGAGTTGTTTATGATAACTACTCATCCAATCCAAGATAATCAGTTCAGTAATACCCGCCCGTAAAGCAGTATAAAGCAATGTCTTTTTTTCTGCTTGCTGACGAAAAGCCCTAGCTTTTCTTAACGTTTCTTGAAATGGAATTTGACCAAACGTAAGGTGAAGTTTTTCAACTTTCCTTTGAAGCGAAAGATATCCATCAGGAATTTTCTTGAGGATATCCTGACCTTGGCACGAAGGTAAGGAGTTTAGTATTCGTGCCGCCTTTCGTTCCTCATCTGCATCTAGTGCACGTTCAGCTTGTTCTAAACCGTCCTGAATTTCTGAGTTCATGATATCCTTACCTGGTTGATAATCATCATTACGAAGTCCGGCTAAATTATACCTCTTCCATATTGCGCGAATTCCTTCAATAGAAATTTTTATGTTATCCTTTTTGAGGATATTTTGAGCTTGAAACAAAGTAAGACATGGATTGTTCTCTTTTAGAAAAGCAATCTTTTTTTCAATGGGAACCGGTAATCTTTTTGGATGTCTTGCATAGGTTTTTTTTCCTTTTAAATTGCCTTTTCCACCATTTTGATAACGTTTTGTCCATCTTCTTAAAGTGATGGGATGAACATTAAAGCGAGAAGCTACTTGTTCCAGTAACCCTGAATCAAGATACTCTTCTACAGCGCGGATGCGAATCTGAAAACGTTTATCTATCCTGTGTTGCAATTTCATGCTGAAATTATATGTAAATTGAGACATTTTGTCAACAGGGAATAATGAGTCTATAATCTCCTTAAAAATCAGCACTTATCACGTTCATTGACAACAGAGAAATACACATCCAGAACTATTATGATATAAGAGCAAGAAGGAGGAATTATGAAAAAATTTATCATGATGGGGCTGATAACCCTGTTTATGCCCATGCTTTTGGAAGCAGACAGTCATACAAAATTCAAACAGCGACATGTAATCAAAGCACCGACATCCTTAACACATGAGCCTGAAGGTTCTCGTGGTCCAACACCACCGGTTATTGATCAGATTGATCTGACACCGATTAATCCTGATGGTTGCTGGGGTATTACCTATGACTGGGAAAGAGATGGACTGTGGATTACTCAGTATGATCCTGCTCAGAGTAATTGGGTCTATTGTATTCAGAAAACATCTCCCTGTATCAAGATCGATTCATTCCAATTGGGAAGTGGTGCACCCGCATCATATCGTCTTGGCATAGCCTTTGCCGGAAATGACAATATGTATATGACCGGGTATGATAATACGCTGTATCATATTGACATGACAACGGGTAGCGGTTCAGTGTATCGTACAATGCCCTGGTCAAATGCTGAGGGTCTTGCCTGGAGTGTATTTGACGATGCGGCTTATCCTGGAGACTGGTATTCAGACCAGTGTGCCTGGGCAATTCCGTCCCAGACCGGAGCGTGGAATACCTGGTCCTCAATAGTCCAGCCCTCAGGACTTGCCGCATCATACAGTGCGACTGTACAGCCGCAGTGGCTCTTTGTGTGCAATGAATATAATCCACCTCCCGCTGCAAATATCTACAGGTATGGCCTGGTCAATGGTGTACCTGATGCCACACCAGACTTTATCTGGGATTTACCAATTGGTATGACCCAAACATATACTGCTGACTGTGCCTATGATGGACAATATCTCTATATTCTTGACCAATCTGATCCGAATATGGTCTGGGTCCTTGATGTTGCAATTGACCCATGGTTAGAGACATCCATCAAAGTGCCTTTTAGGCCTTCGGCAATGGTCTGGAATGCAACTGACAACAAGATCTATGTAGGTGGAGGAGGTGATAGTGTTACTATAATTGATGGTGCAACCAACAATATTATTACTAATATACGAGTTAATCCGACATTAGGTAATCCTCCTTTTCCTGATAATGGTTATGAGCGTGGTCTGGTCTGGAATCCGACAAATAATAAGGTATATGCAGCCGGGCACGACAGTATAACAATTATTAATGGTGCAACCAATAATATCATCACTACAGTGCCTAGGGGTATCACCGATGAAACAGGGGCCATGGTCTGGAATTCAATCAACAACAAGGTGTATGTAGTGAACGGTACCAGCAATGATGTAACTGTTATTGATGGAGTAAGCAATAATGTAATTGCTACGGTTCCTGTGGGTGATTGGCCTCGGTGGTTGGTCTATAATTCGTTCGATAATAAGATCTATGTGGGCAATGACGGTGAAGGCGAGAACTCGGTTTCAGTGATTGATGGTACAACAAACAATGTAATTACAACCATACCAGTAGGTGAGAGACCAAGGGATGGGGTATGGAATTCAATACACGACAAACTCTATGTATTCAATGAAGTAGGGTCTGACATAACCGTAATTGATGGTGTAACAAACAATGTAATTACCACTCTATTCGGTGGTACTTGGCCCGTTGATGGCGTGTGGAATTCAACGAATGATAAACTCTATGTAGCGAATTCTTTTGGCATGGCAGTAACAATAATTGACTGTGCTTCAGATAAGTTTATCTATACTGCAACTGTAGAATCGTTTCCTTGTGCAGCAGCCTGGAACTCGACAAAAAACAGGGTTTTTGTAGCCAATGCGCATTCTGATAATGTAAGTGTAATTGATGGTGCAACAAACCTGGTGACCCACACAATACCAGTAGGCGATTATCCTCATCGCATCATCTATAATACCACGAATGACAGAATCTACGTGGCGAATCTGCTTGATTCAACTGTCTCAGTGATAAAAGACCAAGGAAGCACAGGCATCCCCGAGATCAATACATCGCCTTCTGAGCTCGTGTTTAATTATAATCTTTCCGAGGGTTATACAGGGTTCCAGACTAAGACTGTAACCAGGAAAATTGACCCGGTAATTGACCCGGACTTGACCCAGAAAATGGCAGGTTATTCTGAAGAAGAACTCATCCCAATAATCATTAATATGGCTGAGCATGTAGACCTGGATTATTTATTATTGCATACAAAAAATCTGTCTAAGAAAGAACGCAGAGGATTAGTCATTTCTCAACTAAAATCAGTTGCCCAAACCACCCAAACCCAATTGCTTAAGTACTTGCAGGATATGGAAAAGAGAGGAAAAGTAGAAAAGATTATTCCGCTCTGGATAACCAACTCAGTTGGGGTCAAAGCAACAAGGCGAGCCATCGAGCAGATATCACAAATCCAGGGCATTGGTGCCATCTGTTTTGACCCGCCACTTGAGCTCATTGATAATCAAAAAAATCAAGGATATCCAGCACTACCGAACCGGGCAGTAGTCTGGAACGTTGAAAAGATAAATGCCCCTGGGGTCTGGCAAGATGGATATACTGGCAAAGGTGTAGTTATTGGTCATCTTGACTCCGGGGTAAATTACAATCATACAGACTTAGCAGACCATATGTGGGATGGTTCAAGCCTTGGGTTTTTGCATCATGGCTATGACTTTGCCAATGATGATAATGACCCGATGGATGATAATGGACATGGTACCCATGTTGCCGGTACAGTTGCTGGTGATGGAACTGCAGGTACCCAGACCGGCGTTGCCCCGGATGCCCGGATAATGGCTATAAAAACATCTCCTGGAACCGGTGTTACATTTATACAGGGTGTTCAATTTGCTATTAACTATGGCGCTGATATCCTGACCTGCTCTGTAGGATGGGAATATGAACTTCCTTGGTCGGGGAACTGGGCAAGGGTTCTGGGTCGAGGCGTCTATGCGGCAGGTGTTGTCTGGTCTTGTGCTGCTGGTAATGGCGGCCTTAACGGTGGCGTCCACAAAAGCGTTCCTTATGATATCATTGTTCCTGCCTGTTTGCCCGCACCCTGGTATGCACCAAATGGCGGTAATAATAGTGTCATAGCTGTCGGCGCAACTGATGCATCTGATGTAATTGCCGATTTCTCGAGTTGGGGACCCACTTATTGGGACAATTCCATTTATGATGATTATCCATATCCACCGGGTCTATTAAAGCCGGATGTAAGTGCACCAGGAGTCAATATTACCTCTCTTGACTATGCGAGTAATTCAGGTTATGTATCTGGCTGGGACGGCACATCAATGGCAGCACCGCACCTTGCCGGGACCATTGCCTTACTTCTTGAAAAGAATCCATACTTAACGCCCAGGCAAATAGACAGTATTATTGAGGTAACATCAATTGAACTGGGTCCTGCAGGCAGAGACTCTCTCTATGGTGCCGGCAGGATAGACGCTTATGAGGCTTCGCTTGCAGTCACTGCAAGCACCTCAAGAAACAAAACTTTTTATGTTGAAAATGAATCAGGTGCTACTGGCGGTCTGAGTATCGGCGGTATTACCTGGTCCGCTTCATGGATCAAAAAAGTAGAGCCTACCTTGTGTGGCATCCCTGTTAGCCAATCCTGGCCTATTAAGGTCTATGTGGATTCTGCAGGCATACCAGCGCCTGGTACATACTGGGATACTCTCTGGATCCATTCTAATGACCCTGATGAAAACCCATATCCAGAACCTGTTTGTCTCATAACCACAATCATTGGTATTGAAGAAACAGAAAAGACAACGCAATTGCCCGTGGCAAATGCATTGAGTTATACATGGCCTAATCCATTCAGATCCAGCACACAAATAAGCTACGCTATAGCAAATGAGAGCAAAGTGAGTTTGGTCGTCTACAATGTTTTAGGACAACAGATAAAGACATTGGTGAACAGAAAACAAGGACCTGGTCATTACGAAATAGCCTGGGATGCAAAAGATGATAAAGGTCGTCAAGTTGCTGCTGGTGTCTATTTTGTGCAACTTAACGTAAGCGGATCTGAAGAATTCAAACAGAACAAAAAGGCAGTGCTATTGCATTAAAAGGAAAGATTAAAGACTAATAGAAAGGAAACTAAAATTACGCATATCACTTCCTCGGTGATGCCGGGCGTCCAGTCAACCATCCAAAGTACTGGATGCCTTGGGTTGACGAATGTTGCAGTAACATGAAGAAATTATACTTAGAACAAAGCATTTTGACAAATAGTGAACCCATTGTCTTTAAATGCTTGTAAAATAGTAGTTTGTTACATTGTGGATATGGTAAAATATACATATTTACGAATACAATATTGAGTAATAACTGGGTTTAGGAATAGGTATCTTTTGATACTTGAACATAGATGAAAACGAGGAGGTACAAAATGATCTATGCTAAGGTGAAACAGCCGGTAACAATAAAGGCTGTGGTGTTTTGTGTGCTGGGTTTTCTATGTGCGGGTTCTGCTTTTCCCGGCACAACCTATGATTCTGAGTTTCAGGGTCAAGATGATTTTATCAAGGAGTATTATGAGTTTGAGGTCGAGGATTCATGTAGAATACCGTATTCAGGTTTTTCGTTTAAACAGGCTGGCAGAACTGTTGTCAACAGCATAGATGTTGGAATCCCGCCTGAGGGTGATTGTCCGATAGCGATGGCAATAACACCTGATGGTACTTTGGCAATCATAGTTAACCGGGATTCAGATAACATTACGATAATTGATCTTATAACCAATGAAATTGATACGGTTCTATCAATAGGCGATTATCCACGCGATGTTGCCATTACCCCTAATGCACAGTATGCCTTTATACCGAATCTATTCTCCGGTAGTGTTTCGGTCCTGGATATACCAAACCGGACTGTAACAGAAATACCTACTGGTGGTCAGCCCGTAAAGGTGAAGATTACCAATGATGGAGAAAAGGCTCTAGTAGCTGCACTCGAAACATTAACCCTTACAGTAATTGATATTGGATCCATGACCATTGTGAATACGATCCCGGATATTCCATTAAGGTTTTATGGTGGTGGTGGTTCATTTATCACAGGAAAATCCTGGTTTAAGTTTACTAACTTTGATGTTACACCGGATGGCACCACCGCAATCTTTCCGTGTATATATGACGACAATGTTTTGTTTTACGACATTTCAACTGGTGCCTGTGATACGGTCTGGCTTGCCGCGAATTCAAGCCCTAAATTTATTGATATTTCTTCAGATGGGAGTTTTGCTGTAATTCTTAATACCGGGGATGTGATTGATATTCCGAGCCAGTCAGTTATTGCAAACATGGGGACCGGTTCGGACCACGGAGTCATCACACCAGATGATAATCTGGTAATACTTGGTCAGTCCTATAATACAACAATTGTTGATGTTTCAACGCCCAGCAACCCGGTGATCGTTGCTAATCTGTCTACTAATGGGTGGACCAGAGATGTCGGGGTATCTGGTGACAGTAAGTACGGTTTTATTGTTACAAGTTATCGCCAGGACATAATTGATCTTAATTTATTGACGGTCGCGAAATCTATCAAGGTTGGACGTGGTCAGGAGGTCGGCGCTGTGTCTTCTGTAGAGTATAAGGCAGTGACCAGTGGTTATATTACCTGCGAGAGGATACATATTTTTAATATTGATGGCACAAATGGTTCTTTAGAGACAACGCTTCAACTGACCCCTGAGGGTGATGCGCCGATTAAGTGTGTCCGGGTGCCGGGTAAAGACCTTGCGATTACCGTAAATACTGCGTCGGACAATATTTCTCTAATTGATATTGTAACAAATGAGGTAATTAACATGATTGATGTTGGTGCGTGGCCCCATACGCTTGCGGTTTCGCATAATGGAATATATGCTGTTGCAGGAAATAACAATGACCACAATGTTTCAATCATTGATCTTAATCTACAGCAGGTTGTGGCTACCGTGAACACTATATGGAACGTCAAGCCCGGAGAAATCACAATCACGCCGGATGACACTCTTGCATTGGTTGTCTCGGGTGCGGATTGTGTTTCGATCATAAAATTGGATGGCGCGAGCAGCAGCCTTGTTACGGGCATTGAAGTAGGTAATACAGGGCTCGTGATAGTTATCAATACCAATGAGTACAGCAAAGCCGCGGTCAGTTCTGATGGCGCTACGGCTATTGTTCCTAATAGCCTTAGTGATGATATTTCCATAATAGATATTCCGGGTTTGGCTGAGGTTGCAAGGATTAATGTCGGAGATTTTCCTATACGGATTGCTTTTAACTCTGCCGGAGATACTGCATTAGTTACTAATATGTTTTCTGGTGATGTATCAGTGATACATGTTGATGGTGCAAGCAGCGCGTTGGTGACGACTATTCCTTGTGGTAGTAATCCATTTGATATTGAAATCACGCCGGATGGTCAATATGCCGCAGTTGGTAATACTTCGGATAAATCAATCACGATAATAGATATGAGTGATTTTAGTGTGGCTCAGACCATACCTCTGGGAGACTTTGATCCAAAAAATATTGCGATCATAGACGATAGTACATTGTTATCGTTAAATACTGATTTTTATTTAGCCGGTGGTGCGGGTAATCTTCAGTTTATTGAGTTTGACGGTATGACCCATGACATAACTGAAATTGCGGCTTTTGACCAGGGTGTTTTTTGCCTGGATTATCACGATGAATATGCCGTGGTGAGTCATTGCGCGGTTGATTCACTCTCGATTGTTTTTGACATCAGTGCTTCAGGATATTCTGATATCAGCACAAATCCTTCAGAATTGATTTTTGATTATAATACAGCAATACTTGCTGGTCTATCCTGTCCATCCATACAAAGGATAGCTGGTTCTCTTATCAATGATGACTTGACCGAGAAGATCAGAAATTCATCAAGTGAGGAATTGATCCCTATTCTCATCAGGATGTCTGAACAACTTGACCGCGATTTTCTTGTGAGCAATGCTGTCAAACTAACAAAACAGGTGCGCAGACAATGGGTCAGTTCACAATTAGAATCTCTGGCACAGCGTACCCAGAAAGAATTGCTCTTGTATTTGGAATCAGCGAAACAAAATGGAAAAGCAAAAAGTATACGTTCGCTCTGGATTGTCAATGCAATATCCGCAGAGGTCACAAAAGATGTCATAGCTAAACTTTCTGCTATGCCGGGAGTGAATCAAATCTCCTATGATGGCGATTATTTTCATGTCTTAGGAGGACCCAGTTCTTATGGTATTAAAGGGCATATAGTTCCTCCTGATAGAGCCATTGTCTGGAATGTTCAAAAGATAAGGGCAGATGTGGTTTGGGCAGCTGGTTATACAGGTGACGGTGTAATCATTGGAAATATCGATACCGGGGTTAATTATAATCATACTGACCTTGCGGATCATATGTGGGACGGCGGGTCATCCTATCCAAACCATGGTTGGGATTTTTACAATGATGACAATGATCCCATAGATGATCATGGGCACGGCACACATACCGCAGGTACCGCGGCAGGTGATGGAACTTCAGGTACCCAGACCGGGGTGGCACCTGATGCGCAGATAATGGCGTTGAAAACACAAAGTGCGAGTGGCAGTGGAAATTTCTCAGATATGGCCGCGGCGATTCAGTTTTGCATTAACCACGGTGCACATGTCGCAAACATATCAGTAGGTGCTGAGAATCCGAGTCAGGCAA
This sequence comes from Candidatus Stahliibacteriota bacterium, assembly GCA_030609135.1. GTDB lineage: Bacteria > Hydrothermota > Tepidihabitantia > SM23-42 > SM23-42 > JAUVZL01. The sequence goes on from JAUWCU010000035.1 coordinate 14,795, forward strand.
CCAAGGATTTCTGTCGAAGCATGTGTTATAATGCCTTTGCTGCTGATTTACCGATAGCTGCTGCGGCTGGGAACGGCAATTCAAGCGGTGGTCATTATCCAGTACCTCATGATATAAATACGCCGGGCGATGTGCCCGCACCATGGTATGGCAGTGCCGGTCACAATGCAGTTATGGCAGTAGGTGCGACCAACAGCATTGATAATATTGCCAGTTTCTCCAGTTATGGACCAACTGAGTGGGCCGATTACTCCTATCCACCGGGTCTTATTAAACCGGATGTCAGTGCACCTGGAGTAAGCATAACCTCGCTCAGTTATAGCAATAACACAGGTTATGTATCGGGTTGGAGCGGTACTTCAATGGCATGTCCACATCTTGCCGGGACCATTGCCTTGATGCTTGAAAAAAACCCTCTACTTACCTGTATTGAAATAGACAGCATTATTGAGAACTTTGGGGTTGTTGATTTGGGAACTTCTGGCAGAGACAACTACTATGGTGCTGGCAGGATAGATGCATACGATGCATTTCTTGCGGTTGCCGAGAATACTACAAGAAAAGGAATCTTTCAGACCAAGAATGCAAGTTCAGCTACAAAGGATTTGAGCGTTTCTAATATTATCTGGTCTGCATCATGGATAAAAGATGTAAATCCGACTCACTTCTCGGTCGACATTGGTGATTCCTGTGCGGTTGATGTTTATGTGGATTCTGCGGGCATGGGTCCGAATGGCGTATACTGGGATACTTTATGGATATATTCGAATGATCCGGATGAAAACCCGTATCCTGAACCTATTTGTCTGAGAACAATGATTGTTGGTATTGAAGAGATAGAAGGGACAACGCAATTGCCCGTGGCAAATGCATTGTATCAAAGCAATCCTAATCCTTTTAGATCAGCGACCCAAATTAACTATGCAATAGCAAAAGAGTGTAAGGTTAATCTTGTGGTGTATAATGTCTTGGGGCAGCAAGTAAAGACTTTGGTTAATAAGAAACTTACACCAGGTTATTATGAAACAATCTGGTACAGCAAAGACGACAGAGGTCGGCAAGTTCCTGCGGGTATTTACTTTGTACGATTGACAGTAAACGATGATAATCTGACCAGAAAGGTAATCTTATTGAAATAATTGCCAAAGAAATATTAATAAAGTGAAGGAGAGTTCTGTCATGTCAAAAATAATAATTTGTGTACTTGCCTCGATTGCAATAATAGTCCTGGGTTATACCCAGATACCTGAGTGGACATATTCCACTAATGCGCCAATGTTTTCGAGTTTGACTTTCGCTGATTTTGTGGGTGATTCAGTCAAAGAAGTAATTACAGCTACCTATGCTCCAGCTCCAAATCACTATGATTACGGATTTGTTTATGTTTTTGATATAAATGGTAATATTCTTCCGGGTTGGCCCATACAGTGTGATGGTGCGCCGCTTCCAGCTACTCCAGCAATCGGTGATATTGATGGTGATGGAATACCTGAACTGGTCGTTGGTAACTGGGATTCGCTTTATATCTGGCATGGTGATGGCACATCATATCCAGGTTGGCCCCGTGCTTATGGGACAGCAGAATCAGCCGTGCTTGAAGATATGGATGCAGATGGCGATATGGAGATCATTTATGTCTCTGACACAACTCTATATGTGTTCCATGAAGATGGGACAAACCTGCCAGGCTTTCCAGTTTCAGTACCGCATTCAGTAGCGTATGATCGCCTCGGCACACCATCTGTTGCTGATATTGATGGCGACAGTTTGTATGAGATCGTTGCCGGAATCAAAAAATCGAATGTAACCCCGGGGCAGTTTAAGTTATATGCCTGGAATTCAGATGGTAGTATTATAGCTGGATTCCCGGTTTGGCTCTGCGGACTTATTAAGGCAACCCCGGCAATTGGTGATCTGGATAATGATGGCGCAAATGAAATCGTGATTAATGCCTATTATTCAACAAATAGTAATGATTCGTTATATGTTATTGATGGTGCGGGAAATATAAAATCTGGTTGGCCATTGTGTGTGAGGAAGAGTTTATTGGCTTCGCCAGCACTCGGTGATATTGATAAAGACGGCGATTTAGAGATTCTTCTGGGCGGAGATTGGCCATCTTGTCAACTCCATGCTTTTCACCATGACGGATCAGCGGTTGTAAACTGGCCCGTACCATTACTCAGTGGAGGTTCGATTAAGTCTTCACCAGTAATTGCTGATATTGATGGTGATACAAGTCAGGTTGAGATACTGATCAAGGTGTGTGATTATATATGTGGTTTTCATGCTGATGCGAGTGTGGTTTCTGGATTCCCGTATTATATTAGTGACCAATCCCACAGTGGTACATACAGTCCTGCACCAGTCATAGGTGACATGGATGGTGATGGCGATGTAGAATATGCATTAGCTTCATTTTTTGGAGAAATCCACTTTTTTGATGAAACGCAAGCCTATTATCCTGAATATGCCGAGTGGCCAATGTATAAACACGACCAGCGAAATACAGGATTCTATCCTCGAACCGGGGTTGGGGTTGAAGAAAACTTACGTCCAAAACAGCCAGGAAATATCAGCCTGCTGCAGATTTATCCGAATCCATTTAAATCAGGGACTCAAATTAGCTATACCGTTGCAAGAAAGGGTAAGGTCAATCTCTGTGTGTTTGATGTTTTAGGACAGAAGATAAAGGTTCTGGTTGACGAAAAACAAGGACCAGGTCATTATGAGGTGACCTGGAACGCAAGGGATGAAAGAAATCATGGGGTTTGTGCAGGCGTCTATTTTGTGCGGCTTGTCGTAGATCCCGTAGAGAAAACTAGAAATTATAAGTATGTTGAGAAAGTAATACTAATGCAAAGAATTTGAGAAAAAAGAGAATATGAAAGGAGGATTAATGAGCAAATCTATGAAGATAATGGTCATGTGCCTAATGGTTATGGTACTATCATATGGCCAGACTAATGGGGTTGTAATAAAGAAGATCTCTATCAAGAACGAAGAGATACAGAAAATAGAGGACAAAGGTGAAGCTCGTGCCTGGCTTGAGCCTACCAGGGCATGGATTGATCAAACCACGCGGCAAGACACCTGGACCCAGCTTATGTCAAGTCCAATCGTTGGTTGCCAGGGTGGTCTTACGGTTGATTGGTTTGGAGAAAAGCTATACTGGAAGCCCGGCGCCGGTAGCAATGATAAAATATTAGACAGATTCTTCGAGTATGATATTGGCACAGATAAATGGACAGAAGTTTCATCATCGCCAGTTGCCGGATTTGATGGTGGTCTTGCTGCTGATCCAAATAATGGTAAGGTCTACTGGCATCAGGGTGCAGGGTCAGACTATTATCCAAAAAAGAGGTTCTATAAATATAATATCGAGACCGACACATGGACACGACTGACAGACTCGCCCTTTAAAGGTGCAAATAGAGATGGCCTTGCATGCGATCCGATTAATGGCAAAGTTTACTGGCATCAGGGATTTGGATCGTCACCTCCTTATGTGAAAAGCGGTTTCTTTGTCTATAATATTGCGACTAATACGTGGAACACATTGGCTTCCACGCCTGAACCAGGTTTTGATGGAGGACTAACGTGTGACTTTATCAATGGCAAACTCTACTGGCATGTTGGACGGGACTCTGATCAAGTCTATTGTAATCGTTTTTATGAATACGACATTGGATCGAATACCTGGCAACAGTTGTCCAATAGTCCAGTAACAGGATCGTCAGGTGGATTAACAGTAGCTCCTGACGTAGGAAAGGTATATTGGTCTGATGGTTGGAACCCGTCGCATTGGCGCGAGTTTTATGAATATGATATCGCATCAGACATATGGACAAGATTACCTGACCAGCCGATAAAGGGATGGACCATCCCAATCGCAGCAGATCCATCCACAAATAATGTCTACTGGCACCAGGGTTGGGATGGGCGGGATCTCACTAACACATTCTATGTTTATGGTAGTGTTATTGGAGAGCCAGATATCAGCACCAACCCTTCTGAGATAATTTTCGATTATACGTCTAAAAAATATGCATCCTGTCCATCTAAACAGAGAATAGTCAGTTCTTTTATCACTGAAGACTTGACCGCAAAGATAGCGAGTTCATCAAACCAAGAGTTAATTCCGATTCTTATTACGATGTCTGAAGAGTTGGATAAAGAATTTCTTGTGACCTATGCTCAAACACTAACAAAAAAGGAGCGGAGACAATGGGTCAGTTCCCAGTTAAAATTACTGGCGCAGCGTACTCAGCAAGAATTACTTTCGTATTTAGAATCAGAAGAACAAAAAGGAAAAGCAAGGCATGTACGTTCGTTATGGATTGTGAATGCAATTTCTGTAGAGGTAACAAAGGGTGTTATAGACAGGCTCTCCACTATGCCAAGGGTAAGTCAAATATCCTATGATGACAATTACCTTCATGTGCTTGGACAAGCCAGTTCTTATAGTATCCAGGATCCTGTAGCTCCGGATAGGGCAATAGTCTGGAATGTTCAAAAGATCCGGGCACATGACGTCTGGAATAATCTGGGTTATACAGGTGAAGGTATTATCATCGGGAATATTGACACCGGGGTTAATTATAACCATAATGATCTAAAAAACCATATGTGGGATGGTTCAAGCTATGGTATTCCTCATCATGGTTGGGATTTTGCCGGCAATATTGGCTATGGTGATGATGATCCCCTAGATGACAATGGTCACGGCACGCATACGGCCGGTACTGATGCTGGAGATGGGACCTCAGGTACCCAGACCGGTGTTGCGCCTGATGCCCAAATAATGGCGGTCAAGGTATGTACCGCAAGTGGCAATGGGAAGGTTTCAGATATGGCGGCTGGAGTTCAGTTTTGCATTGACTATGGTGCGCATGTCATTAGCATGTCATTAGGTGTTGAGAATCCGAGCGGTGCCACCAAGTATACGTGTCGGGATATATGCATCAATGCGTTTGCTGTTGATCTACCCATGGCAATTGCTGCGGGAAACGGTAAGTCAAGTGGTGGCCATTATCCAGTGCCTGATGACATAAATAGCCCGGGTGATGCTCCTGCGCCCTGGTATCCCCCTGGCAGTTACAGGAACGATTATTGCTGGCACTCTGCATGTATGGCAGTGGGTGCAACCAATTCGAGTGATGTTATTGCAAGTTTTTCCAGTTATGGACCAACATTTTGGTACAATGAGTACCCGTATCCTCCTGGTCTTATGAAACCGGATGTGAGTGCTCCGGGAGTAAATATTACCTCTCTTAGTCATACCAGCAACAGCGGCTATGTATCGGGGTGGAGCGGTACTTCAATGGCAACGCCGCATCTTGCCGGCACTATTGCTTTGATGCTCGAGAAGAACCCTGTACTGACGTGTGTGGAAATAGACAGTATTATTGAAAACTTCGGAGTTGTTGACCTTGGCGCTTCAGGCAGAGACAACTATTATGGTGCGGGCAGGATAGATGCGTATGATGCGGTTGTTGCAGTTCCTGTAACAACTGCCAGAAAAGGGACTTTCTATACCCTGAATGCCCCTTCTGCAGGATTGCACCTGAGTGTTGATTCAATTACCTGGATAGCGTCCTGGATAAAAGATGTGAGGTTAACCAAATTCAAGGTCGGGGTTGGCGATTCTATGGGGGTTGATGTCTGGGTAGATTCAGCAGGTATGGGTCCTAACGGCGTATACTGGGATACCTTATGGATATACTCTAATGACCCGGATGAAAACCCATATCCAGAACCTGTTTGTCTCATAACCACAATCATTGGTATTGAAGAAACAGAAAAGACAACGCAATTGCCCGTGGCAAGCGGATTATGCCACATTTGTCCAAATCCATTTAGATCAGCGACCCAAATTACATATACTGTAGCAAAAGAAAGCGAAGTTAGTCTTGTAGTATATAATGTTTTAGGACAGCAGATAAAGACCTTGTTTAATAAAAACCTTACACCAGGTTATTATGAGACAATTTGGTGCAGCAAAGACGACAGAGGTCGGCGAGTTCCCGCGGGTGTCTATTTTATGCAATTGACTGTAAACCATGAGAATCTAACCAGAAAGGTAATCCTATTGAAATAATTACAAAAGATGGGCAAATAGAGTAAAGGAGATATCTGTTATGTTGAGAATAAATATCTATATTTTTGTTTTGATGGCAACTATAGTCCTGGGTTATACCCAGGTGCCGGAGTGGACCTATTCAGCGAATGCACCGATGTTTTCGAGCGTGACATTTGCTGATTTTGTTGGTGATTCAGTCAAAGAAGTAATTGCAGCGACCTATGCTCCGCCACCAAATCAGTATGACTACGGGGTGGTCTATGTTTTTGATATCAATGGTAATTTGCTGCCGGGCTGGCCTAAGCAGACTAATACCGGTCCTATTCCGGCTACTCCGGCAATTGGCGACATTGATGGTGATGGGATACCTGAATTGGTCGTTGGCAACTGGGCTGAGCTTTTTGTCTGGCAGGCTGATGGAACATTATATCCAGGATGGCCCCGCTCTTATGGGACATCAGAATCAGCTGTGCTTGAAGACATAGACAGTGATGGTGATTTGGAAATCATCTACGCATCTGGCGCAAATCTATATGTATTTCAAGAAGATGGCACAATCATGTCGGGGTTTCCAGTTTCAGTACCGCATGATAATGTTGGCACGCCATCGGTTGCTGATATTGATGGTGATAGTCTGTATGAAATCGTTGCCGGGATTAAACGAGGGCCAATAATTCCGGGACAGTTTGAGTTATATGCCTGGAATTCAGATGGTAGTATTGTGGCTGGATTCCCGGTTTGGCTCTGCGGAGTTATTAAGGCAACCCCGGCACTTGGTGATCTGGATAATGATGGCACAAATGAAATCGTGATTAATGCCTATTATTCAACAAATGGCAATGATTCGTTATATGTTATTGATGGTGCGGGAAATATGAAACCGGGATGGCCTATAGGTTTGAGATATTGTAGAATGTCTTCGCCAGCACTCGGTGATCTGGATAAAGATGGGGATTTAGAAATCATTGTCGGCGGTGGTAGTGGACCAAGAAAACTCTTCGCTTTTCATCATGACGGAACTAATTTTCCGAATTGGCCAGTAGCTTTGCCAGGCGGGTTGAGTATTAACTCGTCACCAGTAATTGCTGATATTGATGGTGATACAAGCCGGGTCGAAATTCTAATAAAAGCCCAGGACTACATATGCGGTTTTCATGCTGATGCAAGTGTGGTTTCTGGATTCCCGTATTATATTAGTGACCAATCCCACAGTGGTACATATAGTCCTTCACCAGTCATAGGTGACTTGGATGGTGATGGCGATGTAGAGTATGCCTTACCATCATTTTTTGGCGAGATCCATTTTTTTGATAAACCTCATCCTTTTTATTCGAAATTTGCCGAGTGGCCAATGTATAAACACGACCAACGAAATACAGGATATTATTCTCGAACCGGGATTCCTGGAATTAAGGAGAACTTGGGACTAGAACAGCCAGGAAATATCAGTCTGCTGCAGATTTATCCGAATCCATTTAAATCAGGGACTCAAATTAGCTATACCGTTGC
>JAUWCU010000060.1 GCA_030609135.1 Candidatus Stahliibacteriota bacterium
GATATTCTAAGGCGCCTGGATGTGCTGTTGAGTAACTAATGCTCTGTGACATAAATTCTTGAAAACACCATCTTGTCATTGCCCGATCTCCTGATCAAGTCAGAGGACAAGCTTGATCCTCCGGTCAAGCCGGAGGATGCAATCTACAGGAAGAAATCTTCTGGATTCCCGCTAGAGTTTACCCCGTACTTGATACGGGGCGGGAATGACACCCAGCAGAAATTAATGTTATAGAATACTAGTACCCACTCTTCGTAGGTTGAACAATCGTTAACATCGCCGATTTCACAAATTTTTCACAGTAGCATCATATACTTAGTCGCCGTAAGTCAAGAAACAAAAGGTGGGCTTTTAGAAAGAGAACATGTTTTTTCTATCCTTCACCCCTTTTAGTCGTGACTTACGGCATTTCCTGTTTCCAAAGCACAGGTGGCGCCTCAATCAATCAAAGAGGTTACGATCTACTCTGGTTAAATATCCACGACTCGATTAGGTGTTTTTTTAGCTTAATTGAGTTAACAAGAATAAGGGGCTGGTGTTTTTTCACCAGCCCCTTATTCTAATCTACAGTATTGAGGGCGTGTTGCCCAAATCCTTATTTGTCATTGCGAGTCCCGACCGTCTATATATATAACGGGCGGGACGTGGCAATCTCACTATTTTTCATGAGATTACTTCGTCGCTTTGCTCCTCGTAATGACATTTTAGGGTTATATGGACCTGAATTTGATTTGGGCAACACGCCCTTGACCATGAACATGTTCTAATATTGTCATTTTCTTTTCTCCTTGACTTCAGGAGTATTTTATATATAATAACGCATTATGAATAAAATACTGGCAGACAAAGACCTAACAAGAAGAATTGAGGAGATAAGCGACCAGAAGTTGTCTGATTGCTATCAATGTGGTAGGTGTACAGCTGGCTGTCCGTTTGCCGAGTTCATGGATGTGACGCCTAATCAGGTCATCAGATTTATGCAGCTTGGTTTGAAAGAGGACCTCTTAAAGACACAGGGGCCCTGGTTCTGTGCCGCATGTCTGGTCTGTCAGGCAAGATGTCCACGAGGCGTTGATATTCCACGGTTGATGGAGGCGGTAAGGACTATTCACTTGCGTGCCAAAGAAGGTTTGATTGACGTGCCAGAGATTGATAAGGAATTCCTATTGGATGCACCACCCCTTGCTGTGATGAGTGCCTTTAGCAAGTTTACATACTAAGGATGAAGCTACAATATTATCCAGGATGCACTTTATACACCAAGGCAAAGCCTTTGAATACTTCTCTGCATGCATGTTTTAATGCAGTGGGGATTGAACTGGCTGAATTGCCGCACTGGTATTGTTGCGGTACGACCTTTATGCTCGCCCGTGATAATCGCATGTCATTGATTGCACCTTTACGTATATTAGCTAAGGCACAGCAAGAAGATGGCAAGGTTTTAGTCCCTTGTTCAATATGCTATAACACGCTCAAAAGGGCAAACTACATGCTGAAAGAGAATACAGAAGTGCTCGATATAATAAACGAACATCTTGAAGAATCGTACGATGGGAATGAAATAGTCCTGCATCCGCTTGAGTTTTTCAGGGACAATGAGGAGCTTGTAAGGAGCAAAGTCAAAAAAAGTTTACAAAATTTGAAAGTCGGCTGCTATTACGGCTGTCTTCTTTTAAGACCCCAGCAGGAGATTCAATTCGATGACCCTGAAGCGCCAACAATCTTTGAGAACTTCATCAGCTCAATCGGCGCCACGCCGATTGATTTTCCGCTAAAGGTCGAGTGCTGTGGTGCCTATCTTGTTGTTAATTCACCAGACGCCGCAGTCGAGGCGTCTTACAAACTCCTGCGTAATGCGCAGGATAATGGTGCTGATGTTGTGGTTACTACATGCCCTTTGTGCTATTACAACCTTGATGCACTCCAGGGGAAGATGAAGAAAGCACATCCTGACTTCAAGGAGATTCCGATATTTTATTTCAGTCAGATCATGGCGATTGCACTGGGTATGGAGGAAAAGAAATTAGGGTTAGAACAAAACAAGGTGTCACCATATGAAATTTTAAAGGAGTATAACTTGTTATGAAGAAAATCAGCACCTTTGATTTGATGAATAACAATGGTGATCAAGATCAGTTAAGCATTGTGTTGGGATTGAAGAAATGGTGGCGTCAGTATTCGGAGGAGAAATGAGCGAAGGCGATTTTAAGCCTAATATTATTGGTTTCTTCTGTAAATGGTGTACATCAGCGGCAGCTGACTTAGCTGGTACCTCAAGGAAGAAGTACCCGGCAAATCTTATTCCAATACGATTTTTCTGTTCTTCACGAATAGACCCTCAACATATTCTCCATGCTTTCGAGAATGGTGCTGATGGCGTGTTGATTGGAGGATGTCATTTTGGCGATTGCCACTACCAAAATGGTAACTACAAAACCGCCCGTAGGATCGCCCTTCTACACAACCTTCTTGAAGATATGGGGATTTCAAAGCAGAGACTCAGACTTGAATGGATATCCGCGGCGGAAGGAGATCTGTTTACTAAAGTTATTACGGAATTTACTGATGAGATAACAAATCTTGGTTCATTGAAAGGGAATGGTGCATGAATAATTACGAAGCGATGTTCATTTTTAAACCCAATATCGATGAGGAAAACTTAGAGAAAGAAATAAAGAGTGTGGAGCAGGCGATAAAAATAAATGGTAAGGGAGAGGTGAAGTACGATAATTTGGGAAAGAAGACCATGGCATATGAGGTCAAGAAGTTTAAAGAAGGCGTTTATGTAAATTACGTGTTCACCGCACAACCATTGGCAATTAAGGAGATTAAGGAAACATTGAAACATAAGGATGATATTTTGCGCTTTATGTTTCTTGTTAAGGGAAGGTAAATATGAATCCATTACGTCTTGGATATCTGAACAACGTGTTATTGATCGGTAGACTGGTTGCCGATCCGGAATTAAGATACACGCAAAAAGGTGCTCCTGTTTGTGACTTTCGTATTGCGTGTTCACGTCGCTATAAGAATCGCGAAACAGGGGAATGGCAAGAAGAAACACTATTTATTAATATTGTTGCCTGGCGCAGACAAGCCGAGCTCGCCAACGATTATCTTAAGAAGGGCAGTGCAGTTCTTATCGAAGGTAGCTTAAGGTCGCGCCAATGGGAAACAAATCAAGGTGACAAACGGTCGGCAACCGAAGTTGTCGCCTGGCGTATTCAATTTTTAGATATACCACCAAAGGACACGACCACGGACGAAGGTGAAGGTACGATACCGGGTGAGAGCGAAAGTGGAATAAAGGAAGACACCGAAGATATTGATACCCCTTTTTAGCAGGATAACATAGTTTTTTAAAGGAAAGAAAATGAGAAGAAAAAAAGGTAGATGTCGGTTTTGTAGGAACAAAATTGATGAAATCGACTACAAGGATACGTCGCTCCTCAAGGGATTCATAAATGAACGCGGCAAGATTCTTGGTGCCAAAATTACTCGGTTATGCTCGTTTCATCAAAGAAGGTTGACCCAGGCGATAAAGCGCGCTAGAGAAATAGCTCTTTTGCCCTACGAGACAAAGTGATGAAGATAATTTTGCTCAAGGCAGTTGAGAGAATAGGTAAACCATACGATATTGCTACTGTAAAAAATGGCTATGCAAGAAATTTCCTGTTTCCTCAGAAACTTGCGATGCCTGCAACCAAAGCTAACCTGCTTGGTCTTGAAAAGAATAAGAAACGTTTTTCCAAAACAATCGAAAGACAAAAGAAGGTGAGTACGGGCCTTGCCGAACTGATCGATAGCACAACAATCAAAACAACAATAAAAACAGGTATTGATGGGAAATCATTCGGCAGCATTACCTCCCAGAATATGGTTGAGCTATTAGGTGCTGAAGGTATTGAAATCAGCAAGAAAAACATTGTCTTTGAGGAGTCAATAAAGCAGCCCGGGATTTATGATATTAAGGTTCATCTCGGCGAAAGCATCGATGCTGTCTTCAAATTAGTGGTTTTAGAGGAAGGTGCGTAGATCGTAGAAGTATTTGTTAATGGCGTTATTGAAGATCGCCAGAATTTCTCTTATGTTGTTTTACTCAGGGAAAAATTCGGTGAGCGAACGCTGCCTATATGGATAGGGGAACCTGAAGCGCTGGCAATTGCCAGATCACTTGAGTCAATACAGGGTCCCAGACCACTTACCCATGATTTGTTGAAAATAGTCCTCGATACGTTCCAGGCAAAAGTCGCGAAGATAGAAGTTGTTACATTGAAGGATGATACCTACTTCGCTAAAATATACATTGAGTGTGACAACCGGCTTTTTATTATAGACGCCCGTCCATCGGATTCCATCGCTCTTGCCATGCGCACGAAAAGCGTGATTTTTGTTGATCCCAAAGTCATGGATCAAAATGGTAAGGTGCTTGAAGGCGATACCAATGTATCTCAGTTGAAACATCGGCTAAGAAACACTAGGCCAGAGCAATTTGGCGATTTTAATCTTACCAAATAGTTGATTTTCAAACACCAACATTAGGGAATGACCAAAAAAGGAACTTTGGATCTGACGGAAATATCCAAGATAGAACGGCGGATGGTTGAGGAAATACTGTCCATGAAGAAACGGACAGTCAATAGGATAATGGTACCAGTTAACGAGGTGGTTGCATTTGCTTACAACCAAACCTTGAGCGAAGTCATCGTTTCGTACCGGCATAATCATTATTCGCGTTATCCTGTATACTTCAAAAAGATGGATCAAATTGTAGGTATACTTTTTATCAAGGATATCATTACCTTCTGGAACAAATATCAGGATAATCCAGTCGTTGAGTTTGTGCGTTTTCCTCACTTTGTATACGAAGATCGATCCGCGCTCGATACTTTTTTAGAGTTGCAGAAACTCAGACTTTCGGTTGGGGTTGTAATAGATGAGTTTGGTGGGGTGTCAGGTATAATTACGCTGGAGGATCTTATTGAGGAAATAGTCGGTGAGATAGAGGATGAGTTGGATGAAAGACAGAAGCCTTTTGTCGAAAAGCTATCAGAACATGATTATATCGTCAATACGCGCATGGAGATTGAGGATTTTTCTGAATATTTTAAGGTCGCAGTAGACGAAGAAGATGATGTGACTACGGTTAGCGGTTTGATCCTCAAAAATGCCGACCGTATACCAAAGGTGGGGGACGTGGTTGAATATAAGAATCTTAAGTTCAAGATCCTGGAAGGAACGAAAAGGAAGATAAGTAAAGTAAGAGTCATAAAGCGTAAGGAGTAGGAAGAAAGAACCAAGCTCCAAGATCCAGGAACCAAATAGACAGTATCGGAGTAACGGTGTAACGGAGTATGGGAGCAACTAAATAGACTAGATAAACCAAACCAGATTAACCAAACAAACTTGTCCAACGATACTATTGGGAATTTGGTGCTTGGAATTTGGGATTTGACCGAACAGAGTGAGGTTTAGGAGTGTAAAGCTTCGTAGATTATCTTCGCGATTTTTTCCCCAATGCGTGGTACCTTTGCGATGTCCTCTTCACTTGTTTTCTTAATCGCATCGACACTGCCGAAATAATTCAACAAGGCAAGCTTCCTTTTTTTGCCGATACCGCTGATATTGTCGAGCCTGGACCTGGTCAGGCTCTTGCGCCTTACTTTTCGATGATACCTGATTGCGAAGCGATGGGCTTCATCCCTGATTCTTTTTATGAAAAAGAAACCTTTTGATGTACCTGGTATTGTGACAACATTGCCTCTTTTATCAAAAAGTTCATCTTTCTTTTTGGCAAGGGCAAAAATGGGGATGTCAATGTTAATCAGTTTAATAGCCTTTAGCGCTGCATTCAATTGTCCTTTCCCGCCGTCAATGAGTAAAAGGTCAGGTAATTCCTTGCTCTTTTTCAAATCCCGTATGCGTCGCGCAACGATCTCATGGATCATGGCGACATCATTTTGTCCCCGGGTTCTTCTGATTTTATAGTGTCGGTAATATTGTTTGTTTGGTTTCCCATCATGGAATGCAACCGAAGCACCTACCGCAAACTTTTCCTTCAAGTTTGAAATATCAAATGCCTCAACCCAGCGTGGTGGTTTTTCCAGATGAAGACTATTCTGGAGCTCGAGGATCCCTGGATGTGCTCGTTTCTTCAAGATTCTTTTGGCAAGCTCGCTTGCTGCATTTTTCTGTGCCCAGGTCAAAAGGCGTTTTGGTACACCTCTTTTTCCAGTTGAAACCTTAACCTTGAACCCTTTTTCGTAGAACCATCTCTGCTGCGTGTTCCATTCAATCGGCAGCGTTGAGATGACGATTTCTTCGGGGACAAAGGATACATGTGTATAGATCATCCGGATGAATGAACCGGCTATTTCCGCATCATTGACTTGGGCGTTGATACGTAGATGGAAGATTTCTTTAGCAACCAAACGATTCTCCCTAATTCTAAATAAACAGGCAACGCAAACAAACTTGTTTTTGCTTATACCGATGATATCTCGAGCAATGTTTGTGCTTGTAACGATATGTTGACGCTGGGACACTCGTCGAATCGCGAATAATTGATTACGAAGCTGCGCGGCACCCTCGTAATTCTCCTTTTCAGCGCACCGCCACATCTCTTTTTCGACTTCCTTTTCCAGTTCGTCTGAGTTTCCTCTTAAGAATTTTACTGCCTTTTTAACAAGTTTTCCATACTCTTTTTTACTGATTCTGTTTGCGCATGGAGCACTACATCTGCCGAGACTGAATTCAAGACATGGACGTGTATGTTTCTTACTTAGGTCCTTAGTGCAAGAGACGAGTTTGAAAATACGGCACAGGGCATCTCTTGTTTGTCGGAGTGCGCGTGCGTTGGTATATGGTCCGAAGATTAACGAACCATCAGGTTTAATATCGCGGGTGAATAAAATCCTTGGAAAGGTCTGTTTGATGGTGATTTTCAAATAGGGAAATTTCTTGTCGTCTTTTAATTGCACATTATAACGTGGTTTATTGAGTTTTATCAATGATTCTTCAAGGGTCAGGGCTTCAACATCAGAATTTGTGATGATTAGGTCGATATCTGCGCTGTGGGATATTATGATTCTGTTTCGGTGATCTTCTTTATTAAGGTAAGAAGTGAGTCTATTCTTCAAATCAGCTGCTTTTCCAATATAGATGATTTTCTTTTTTTTATTTTTGAAAAGGTATACACCAGGTGCTCGCGGTGCTCCTTTGATTTTGTCGTTAAATAATTTGTTCATTAACAAAACCTTGGCCTTTTTAGGTATTTTTGACTTTTACCCAAGCCCATTGCAAATGGGCTGGGTTTAGGTATTTATCCTTTTACTACTCCGATCGGTCTCATCCTTACGATTTTTCGCGAAATGCCAGCTTGATGGACTGCATCGACGACCATATCAATGTCTTTATACGCCTCAGGTATTTCCTGCCTTAAGACCTCATTACTTGCCGATAGAACATAAACGCCCATTTTTGCGAGTTCTTGATCGATACGACGTCCTTTTGTCTGGCGCATTGCCGCAGAACGTGACATTAGCCTGCCCGCACCATGACATGTTGACCCAAAGGTTTCCTGCATTGCCTTTTGCGTGCCCAAGAGAAGGTATGAATGGGTTCCCATGTCACCTGGGATGATGACTGGCTGACCGAGGTTTTTATAGATTTCCGGTATATCCTTATGGCCTGGTGCAAATGCCCGAGTAGCTCCTTTTCGGTGGACGCAAACTTCCTTTGTTTCACCGGACACCATGTGTTCTTCGAATTTGGCGATATTGTGGGCAACATCATAGATAAGATTCATACCTAAATCTTCTGCCTTTTTACCCAATACCTTTTCAAATGCCTCTCGTACCCAGTGCATAATGCATTGGCGATTTGCCCAGGCATAATTCGCGGCACATGCCATTTGCTCAAAATATGACTTACCCTCGGGCGATTTGATAGGTGCACACGCCAATTGCCGATCCGGAATATTGATACCGTATTTTATGGTCACCTTGCCGAGCATTTTTACGTTGTCATCACATACTTGATAGCCAAGTCCTCGTGAACCAGTGTGTATCATAACCGTAACTTGACCAATGTCTTCGATGCCTAAATCCTTTGCGGCTTCATGATCATAAATATCATCAACCACTTGAATTTCCAGGAAGTGATTCCCTGCGCCCAAGGTGCCTAATTGCGGACGGCCACGCTCGATCGCCCTCCTTGATACCCTGTCCGGATTAGCGCCCTGGAGCGCACCCCTTTCTTCGATTCTGTCAACATCTTCTTGCCAGCCATAACCCTTTTTCAATGCCCATTGTGCACCATTACGCAAGACTTCTTTCACTTCTCTATCATCAATACGAATTTTACCTTTTGAACCAACGCCCGAAGGTACATTGTGGAACAGAGCTCTTACCAATGCTTTGATTTTATCTTTTACATCTTCTTCAGTAAGATCAGTACGCAACAGCCGTACCCCGCAGTTGATATCATAACCAACACCACCAGGCGAAATTACGCCATCATTCATATCAAATGCAGCAACACCTCCGATTGGAAAGCCATACCCCCAATGGATATCAGGCATCGCCATCGCGTAACCGACAATGCCTGGTAATGTTGCGACATTTGCCACCTGTTCAGGAGCCTTATCCTGGTTGATTTTGGACACCATGCTTTCTGATGCGTAGATCAATCCGTCTGTTCTCATGCCCGATTTATAGCTTTTCGGAATCCTGTACCGATTATTGTCGATTTTTATTAACTCACCATGCCAACCCATAACATATCCTCCTTCATGAAATTATAATCTATCTAGTAAGTATGTCAATGGGGATTTGCGCTGACTCCTCTCCACTTTTTGTTAAGCATTATCAATATTGTTTTTCCATACCATCATGATTCTTGTCATTGCGAGCGAATCCCGCCAATGGGCGGGGTTCGCGTGGCAATCTCAGTATACTTCGAATGAGCAATATCATGTTTTTTCAACGGTTTACTTTATTTAGGAGATTGCTTCCTCACTTCGTTCCTCGCAATGACAAATTAGTATTTCAAAAAAGTGGAAGGAATCAGTTTCTACAATGCTTGACTTTTATCGGTTTCTCGATTATCATAGACCGTGTTTAATGCAATATTAGCTGATGGATTGTTATGAACTCAAGAAGATACATCTTGATTGCGATTATTTTGCTTATTATTCTTGGCATTTTTATGACCCTCGGGATAGTGAACAGCCGACGTGAAATGATGCATTTGATCAAAGAAGAGGCGCGTTCGTTCCTTTCAGTCGTTGCATCCACCCAGGAAAATGCTATTTTTGCCGAAGGCAAGTATGAGGATGAAATCATTGATAAGTTGATAAGTGTTTGCGACTACCTTGAAGCAACAGGTATCAACAAGACAACACTCAGTAAAATAAGACAGAGTTTCCGGTTGAATTCGGTTACAATTTTTGACATATATACCAAGAAGATGGTGTTCAGTTCTGGCAACCCTTTGGAGATATCAAGCAGTGCGTTTGCTGCAAAGGAAAAGATCTTTTACGAGTACTTTAATATTGGTCAAAAAAAGCATATGCGCTTTGTCTACAAGACACAAAAGAATATCTTTCAGATTGAAATTTCTGCAGAGGAGGTTCAACGATTCAGACAAGAATTCGGTATCAATAAGATTATCACTCAATTATCAATGAACCCAACAGTTGAATATCTCGTTCTCCAGGATAAAAAGGGGATTATCTTTGCCACACCTAATATCCAGACCATTACAAAAATTGAGGATGATTCAGTATTAGTTAGTGTCTACGAGCAACATACTGAGATAAGCAGAATAACGGAATTTGAAGATGAGGATATCCTTGAATTAGTCCGACCTTTCATTGTAAGTGGTCAGAGTCTGGGTTTATTCAGGATCGGCATTAGCTTAGATGGTTTTCACCGTCATGTGAGAGCAACTGAGCGACAACTAATAGTACTTTTTGTAATATTGTTTGGTGCGGGGTTTGTTCTTTTTTACTTCTTTGCAAAGTATCAGTCATACATGGACCTCAGGGGTTTGTTTGATAAGACACTCGGTGCAGTTGAAGATGGTATTCTGACAGTAGATAGTAAAGGACTTGTTATTGGTGTAAACGAAGCATTTAGTCGTCTGTCTTCCTTTGATGAAAAAATGATATTAAATCACAATTACTTCACGATATTTAAGAATGACCCGTTTGATATGCAACGGGCACTGAAAAAAGGAACCAAGGTTATCGATGAGAAATGTGTATTCGAACGCAATATCCAGTATTCTACTTATCCATTGCTCGATACGAAAAGAAGAATCAACGGTGCCATTTCAGTATTGCGTGATATTACGAAATTGAGAGCGTTTGAAAAGGAAAGGGAGGAGACCGAGCGCCTCAAGTTTCTCGGTAATCTTGTGGCGAATTTTGCCCATGAAATAAAGAACCCTTTGAATGGCTTATCTATTGCCACTCAGAGATTAGCAAAGGAGTTCAGTCAGGGAAATAAGGAATACATACGTCTCACAACAACGATAAAGAAGGAGATAGAGGCCCTAAACAAAATACTCAATGATTTTCTGAGTCTGGTTCGACCAAGGATAAAGGAGAAAAAGGAGTTTAACCTGTCTTTAGTGATCCAAGACACAATAGACCTTATAAGAGGACAGGCAAATAAGGATAAGGTAGAGTTAAAGTGTAACATTAAAAAAGATGTCAAGATGTATGGAAACATGGAAGATTTCAAGAGGGCAGTGCTCAATATACTGCTCAATGCCGTGGATGCTTTTTCTGGTATCAAAGATAGGAAGAAGCTTATTACTATTGACCTTACTAAGCACGACGATTTTATTCAATTTAAAATAATAGATAATGGTAAAGGTATGGATACAGAGGAACAAGAGAGGATATTTACGCCCTATTTTACCACTAAGAAAAAAGGCACGGGATTGGGGCTTTTTATTGCCCAAAAAATCATTAATGACCATAATGGGGTTATAAACGTATCGAGTGAGCGAGATAGAGGTACAAAGTTTGACATACGTATCAATACGTAGAAAGGTTAACATTTTCTCACGATTTTATTACCCCAGAACCTTTATCCAGGTGGGCAGAAAGACAAGTTGTGGAGGGTGGAAGTCATAATGAGCGTACAATCAAGCATCGGGAATACACCGCTTGTCCAGTTAACATATCTGAACAGACAGTTAAACGCAAGGATATATGGTAAACTCGAAGGGTGTAATCCTGGTGGTTCAATAAAAGACCGTCCGGCATATTATATGATTGAATATGCAGAGAAGTCAGGTGAACTGACAAAAGATAAGATAATCCTCGAACCGACATCTGGTAATACAGGTATCTCATTATCTATGATCGGAGCTGCAAGAGGCTACCGGGTTAAGCTCCTCATGCCTGAATGTGTTAGTACTGAGCGCAAACACATACTTGAGGCGTTTGGTGCCGAAGTTGTTCTCACCCATGCCAGAGAGGGTACTGATGGTGCAATAAGATTGGCTCAGCAGATATTAGAACAAGAGCCGGACAAATATTATATGCCCAATCAATTCAAAAACCAGAATAATGTCCTTGCCCACTACAAAACCACAGGCCCTGAGATTTTTTCCCAGACCGATGGGCAAATAGATGTTCTTGTTGCAGGTATGGGCACGACCGGAACATTGATGGGTATCAGTAAGTTCTTTAAAGAAAAGAAGCCAGAGGTTAGGGTTATAGGTGTTGAACCCATTAAGGGCCACTCAATACAAGGTTTGAAGAATATGAACGAAGCGATCGTGCCGGGAATTTATGATCCTGAGATGTTAGATGAAAAGATCACGGTTGAAGATGGCGAGGCTTTTGAAATGTGCCGTCAGCTGGCGACAAAGGAGGGGTTGTTTGTCGGAATGTCAAGTGGTGCAGCCGTGGTGGGAGCTGTGAGAATTGCCGAGCAAAGGGAATCGGGTATAGTTGTTGTGATATTACCAGACCGTGGCGATCGCTATTTGAGCACCACACTGTTCCGTTCTATTTGCGCCAAATGCCCACCGTAGATACTGTAATCGTATAGCTGTATGCAAACGAGCCTATGCTAAAAGATAGGTTATTTAACAAGAAACTACTCATGCTATACGGGCTTGCCGGAGCGGGTATGCTGGGTCACGGCTTATTCAGACCAATCCTGCCTATCTTTGCCCGTCGCGTTGGCGCAACCGGTGTCGAGGTTGGGCTTTTAACTTCGGGGTTCATGTTGGCGAGGGCTATTACTGCTTTCACAATAGGCAGAGACATTGATCGAAGTGGTCGACGCACTATCTATGTGAGAATAGGATTTTTCTGTGTTTTCATAATAGCTTTTGGGTACTTCTTTGTTGATTCATATTTTGGTTTGCTCTTTTTGAGGTTCTGTCAAGGTATCTGTTCAGGTCTCATGTGGCCAGCGACGCAGATCATGGTTGTTGAACAAGCAGATAAGGATTACAGGACAAGAGCGCTTTCCCTATATCAGATAACAGGACGGATTGGCGGTCTCTTAAGTCGCGCAGTATTGGGTCTTATTCTTCTTATTACTGTACGAGCTGGGCTGAACGAGTTGAGTTCGTTGCGGGTTGTCTTCATCATTGGTGGCATCATCCTCATGGGTGGTTTTCTTGATACTCTTTTTGTGCCCGAATACAAGAAAACACCAAGGATCAAGAATAAAGGAAAACCACCGTATTCAATTTTTCTCCTGGGTTTTATTTTTGGCGCCCTGATGGCATTGGCACCTATCTCAATAGTGTTTTTGAACGAATACTACAATATGTCGGTATTGGCTATTGCCATCTTGTTGCTCGGCTTAGATTTCATGACCATTGTCGCGATGTATGGTTCTTCTCACCTCACCGATAATATTGGTATTAATAAGTCGCTATGGTTTGTTATTATTCCTTGTTTGGTGGCAGCGCTCTTGTTGCCTTTTGTGCGAGTATTTATAGTCTTTGTTGCCTTATACTTCGTGCTCAGGATGGCAATCAGTTCTTTTGTCCCTATCTCCCGTGCTTATGCAAGTAATATCAGTACAGAACTAGGTTCAAACATCGGAACCTTGAATATGTTGACTAATTTAGGGGCAGTTATCGGACCGATAATCGGTGGCTATATATACGATCATTTTGCTCAAGGGTTTAAGATCGCTGGATACTCGATTATTGCGCTGCTTTTGATACCAGGGATCTTTGTGTTGCTAAAGGAAAAAAAGGTGTTAGTACCGTGGCAGAGGTAATTGTTCAATTTCCAGCGGAGAAGCGTAGTTGCGACATTTATGGCGCATACGACAACACATTAGCAAGTCAATGAACTCCTATATTTTGCACGATAAATCCCGCAATTCTATTTATAGAATTATAATACGAAGCGGGATAAATCGTGCGACTACACCCCGCCCTTATATAGAAGAGCGGGGTAAATTAGTCCACCGACTTTTGGACACTTACTGTCAGAAACTTTGGAAGGTCGATATTGACACTTAATAGATTCTAAATAAAATAGGTACATGGCAATTTTCCTCTTCACTGATATCGAAGGCTCTACTAAAAAATGGGAAGAATATCCTGAATTGATGAAGCAGTGTCTTATAAAACACGATGCGATCATTAAAGAGAACGTCGAGAATTATGGCGGCAAAATAATAAAGCATACGGGTGATGGTGTGTTTGTTATCTTTGACAACGGTCAACCACTCGAATGCGCGCTCAAGGTTCAGAAGTGCCTGGCCGAGGAGGACTGGAGTGAATTAGGTGAGTTGCGGGTACGTATAGGGTTGCATGCTGGTCATGTAGATAAGCGCGGTGGCGACTATTTTGGTCCAGTGATTAATCGAACAGCCAGGGTTATGAGTGTTGCTTGGGGTGGGCAGATTATTTTAACCCCCTCAGTTAAAAACTCAGTAAAGCTCCCCAAAGATGCAACATTAGAAGACCTCGGCGTGCATATGCTAAAAGATCTTGGCGAGCCGCAGAATATCTATCAGCTGGTGCATCCTGAATTACCATTGACTGAATTCCCGCCTTTACGCTCTCTGTCTGCGCGACCCCATAATTTGCCTATTCAGACCACACCTTTTCTTGGTCGGGAAAAGGAGCTGGTTGAGATCGGTAAACTCCTTCGTGATTCTTCGTGCCGGCTATTGACCCTAATCGGTCCTGGTGGTATCGGCAAGACGCGTCTGGCAATACAAGCTGCAGCTGAAGAAATTGAAGATTTTGCCCACGGTGTCTATTTCATAACACTGGAACCTTTGAGTTCAATGGATTTTCTTATATCCACTATTGCCGAAGCACTGAGGTTTTCATTTTATGGTCAAAAGAACCAAAAAGCTCAGCTCCTTGACTATTTGCGTGAGAAAGGGGTCCTATTGATACTCGACAATTTTGAGCAGCTCGTTGCGGGAGCTGGTATTATCGCCGATATATTGAGCGTTGCGCCCAAGGTTAAAATCCTCGTAACATCCCGTGAGCTGTTAAGTCTGCGAGGTGAGTGGCTCCTACAGATAAAAGGTATGGATGTCCCTGAAGGTGAGAGGATCGACGTTGAAGGCTACAGCGCAGTCCAGTTGTTCTTCTATAATGCACAGCGTGTGAGGGCAAACGTTTCTCTATCTGAAGAGGACAAGGCTTATGTTGTCCGGATTTGTCAGCTCGTCGGGGGTTTGCCGCTGGGTATAGAAATAGCGTCATCGTGGTTGCGTTCTTTAACCTGTAAGGAAATTGCGCAGGAAATCGAGAAGAACTTCGATTTTCTTGCCACATCCTTGCGCGATGTTCCGGAACGACATAGAAGTCTACGGGCAGTGTTCGAGTATTCATGGAAATTGATATCTGATAAGGAAAAGCAGGTACTAAAAAGGCTCTCGGTGTTCCAAGGAGGGTTCCAAAGGAAGGCAGCTGAGAATATTGCAGGTGCTTCACTTGCCGACTTGGTTTCGCTTACAGACAAATCGCTTTTATATAGAGATACCAATGGTCGATACAATATGTTCGAAAT
>JAUWCU010000080.1 GCA_030609135.1 Candidatus Stahliibacteriota bacterium
GATGAGCCATTAGCACCATTGCCACTGTAAATCCCGCTATCTACAAACAGGGTATCAGTGCCACCCGCAGCAGACGCAGTTACTGTCATGGTGAGCGTGTCATTCTCATTATTCAAATCACCGGCAAGGACGGTCCAAATCTTGAGATCATAGAGGCCACTCTCTACTATCCACTGGTCAAACTCAACGACCTCAGCGTGTTGCTCGTATTCATTATTACAGGGTAGGGCGGTAACCTGAACCGTATCTGCATATTCCACACTGAACTGTCTCGCTTCGATCACCACTATGAAGCTTGCCGGGTTGACCCCGCGGTTTTGCACCACTGCCTTGGGGTACAAAGCTGTATAGCCGCCTACTGACGTAGGAACATCAAGGATTTCGTTCACCGAAACATTGACATTGTAACTCTCCACTGATTCATAAAGATTTACAATCCCAGCACCCATGAGTCCTGTATATTCTGGGCTCTTGTGCTCATTATAATCGGCAGCTCTGATAAGCCTGTCTCTTACCTGAACCAGAGTCAGCGATGGATTAGCCGAGAGAATAAGAGCAGCACCTGCCGCAGCCGCCGGTGTAGCAAATGATGTACCGCCATAGCCGTTTGTATAACCTGTGGCATTGCAACAATACTGGGCATCGCCGGGTCCAAGAATGTCAACGTACTCACCAATATTCGAACCTGTGCCGGTACCCCAGTCCCACAGATGACCACCAGGATCACACCCACCGACTGCCATTACAATACCATAGTAAGCCGGCCAACCAGGTTCTGTACTGGCTGCATCATTACCAGTAGCAGCAAATGATATTGCACCCGCGTCCCATGCCCATTCAAAAGCCGACTCAAGACCTGCCGGGTTGCCTGTATAGCCAATACTTTCTGAGAGCACTCTGGCACCAGCAGTAGTCACAGACCAGGTTATTGCGGTAATATTGTCTGCAGCAGAGGTGAACACATAACCGGTCCACAGAACGCCCTGGGTTGTGTTCCAGCCGCCGGCAAGACCAGACATACCTGTCGCATTATTTAATTCAGCGCACGCTACGCTTGCACACATGGTGCCATGGTCACCAGTACCAGCAATACCGCCTTTCATACCGAGATAATTACCATCAAGATCAGCATGAGTTTCATACAGTCTTTCAATATCAAGAATAGAAAGTATTATGGAACTAACCCCGGTTTGTGGAATTGCCCAGCACTCAGGTCCCTTTACAATACTATCTGACCAGTCATAAAACGGATCATCAGGAATCGTGCGTGGCGGCGCGTCTGTGTCGAGTTTAAACGGAATATAGTGGGGTGATACCTCTTTCACATCCTCTAATTTACGATATGCTTCTGAAACTGATTCAAGGTTAAGTTCCACAGGAACCTTCATTAGAAAAATTAGGTCAAGACCAAAATCTTCTGCTTTAGGTGGCAGCTCATCAAGAACACGGGAAATATCATTTACACTATATTGAGCATTGAGAATGTCGAGTGCAGGGATACCAAATGTTACTGTACCATCCTTTACTTGGATATTCACTTTGCCCCGAGCTTCATTTTTCAATTGTATAAGCATCTCACCTTTAATATAGAGATTCTCTTTTGGTTTATGCCAGGTTTTTCCTTTTGGTAGGGGTATTGCTCTTTTTTCCTGAGGCAGTGGTGTGTCATTATTACTCGAACGTATATCCGGCCTGATGTCTTTCATTGACTTAAGCTGGACTGCAGGCGTTTCAGGATATAGCTCCTTTTTCCGCAACCCGTCCTGGTCCATCTTCACCTTGGTCATCTGCTCAACCTTAATATCTTGTGTTCCAGTCTCGACATCATTGGTCACAACAGATTTCCTATCAGTGTGCAGTCGTGTTGGTGTCTCTGCTTCATTGACTATTGTTCGCGGTGTAGTTCGGGTGTCATTCTGCTCATCAATTTTTTGCGCCTGAATAATGCCGATAATCAATATCGGTATCACCAATAACCAAACTTTCTTCATACTTCCTCCTTCCTCGGTTACTTAAGATTTTCCCTTTTCAAAATTTTTGACACAAAGGAATTATCCAAAGCCAATTGACCTCCCCAAGTCAATTGTGAATCAAAATGAAATCTTTATTGTTAACGTCTACCAAATCGGCGCATCACCTCCTTTCGTTAATACCATATTTTAATCCAACCACCGACAAAGTCAATGGATAGACTTAAGGCTAAATTATTAAAATCTCCTTTAACGAACCTGATATATTATAATAAATTCTAATAACTTGTCAAGGGGGAAGGGCAGAAACTTGGAAACCCTCACCCTTACCCTCTCCCTTAAAAAGGGAGAGGGAGTATTATATTTCACCCATGCCGCAGGCGTAACTCCTGTTGGGGTCAAATCTCGACAGGGTGACCGAGAATAAGGAGTAGGGCGTTTACGCCCGCCCCGTTAAATAAACTTTCAGGAAAAGTATGAGCATCCCTGTTGCACAATTTAACAGGGCCCGTCAAAATATGTCGAAATTTAATCACATTTAACGAGCCTAAAGGCTCTACTCCAATAAATTTCGGCGTTCTCGGTCACCCTGTCGACATTGGACATAGATACATGCAGAAAATCAGCTGTGGCAATCCAGAAAAAAGGTTAAGGGGAATGTCCAATGTCGAGATTTGACCCCACATAAACAATAAGGTGGGAGCGACTTTCCAGTCGCGATAACGGTTGTATTGTCTCCGTTTCCCCGATACTCTGCAAACGGGGTTGACCCCGTTACTAATTCTTGGTATTGTTGGCGTAAAGAGTTAATGCTTTTGCCAGTACAACACGAATTGTGACTGATATTCCAGAAACATATTTCGAACAATTAGTAACGGGGTTGACACACCTAATTTTTAGCATATAATCGCACATGAAGCAGTCCCGGTCTGATTGTGATGTCGATACTTTGCATATCATCTTTGATCACATTCAGGATGCTGATGACCAGGATGCGTTTACCCCAGATTTTATCAATTGGCAACCACTGTATGATCTATACATTACACAAGGTGAAATGGTCGTTACCATTGAAATTGCCGGTCTTAAACCAAAAGATTTTTCAATATATGCAGCAACCAATTACCTTATAATCGATGGTATAAGAAAATCACATGAGCTTTTAGCCAAAGAATGCTGTAAATTTCATAATATTGAAATCCCTTACGGCCGTTTTAACCGAAGAATAGATTTTCCTGTACCCGTAGAAGCAAAGCAGTACCAGTACAATATAGATAATGGCATGCTGACCTTGCGGTTCCCACTGGAAAAAGAAAGGATAATCCCCATTGAAGATGGTTAAGGAGGAAAAAAAGAATGGCTGATCAATTAATACCGATACCTGATGAATTAGGCATAATCCCGATCAAAGGCGGGGTAGTCTTCCCTGAGCAAATCGTGCCGCTCATTATCCATACTCAGAAACTCGCCAAACTGATTGATGAAATACTAACGACAAACAAACTCGCCGGTGCCCTGACCCAACGCGACCCTGAAGTCGAAGAGCCTGCACCTCACCAGGTATACGATGTCGGGTGCGTCATTCAAATCAACAAAATGCTGCGCTTTCCCGATGGGACAATCAGACTGCTCATCAAAGGGTTGAAGCGCTTCAAGGTAACGGACTTTGTACAAACCCAACCATACTTAAAAACGAAAATCAAGGTGATTACTGGTAAATATAAGAAAACCATGGCCGTTGACGCAATGATGCGGAACGCGGTAACGATGTTCCAAAAGCTCGTCTCGTTAGCGCCATACTTGCCTGACGAACTCGGTGCTATTGTCTTGAATATCGACGATCCAAACCGGCTCGCGGATTTTGTAACCCACTACGCTAACTTTGATTTCAAAGCGAAACAAAATCTGTTGGAAACCTATGATCCTAAAGAGCGTTTTGCAAAACTCATCCCGGCGCTCCAGAAAGAGATAAGTGTATTAGAACTTGGCGACAAGATACGTTCTGAAGTTAAGACTGAATTGGACAAGGGACAGCGTGAATTCTATTTGAGAGAACAACTAAAGGCGATTCAGAAAGAACTCGGCGAGGGTGACGACCGCACACGGGAAATTAAAGAATTACGTAAGAAGATACACGACGCAAAAATGCCTGAGCAAACGGTAAAAGTAGCGATGAAGGAACTTGACCGGCTCTCAAGGATACCGTCTCAGGCGGCTGAGTATACAGTGGCACGGACCTATATTGACTGGTTGATAGCAATCCCCTGGTCAAAATCTACAAAGGATAAGCTTTCTATAAAAAGAGCGCAGACAATCCTTGACCAGGACCACTATAATCTTGAAAAAGTGAAGGAAAGAATCCTTGAATACCTTGCCGTGAAAAAGCTAAAACCAGATGCCAAAGGGACGATCCTGTGCTTTATCGGACCACCAGGCGTTGGCAAAACCTCGCTCGGCAGATCTATTGCTCGTGCCCTGGGCAGGAAGTTTGTCAGGATTTCACTGGGTGGTATCAGAGATGAAGCAGAGGTGAGAGGACATCGAAGAACCTATGTTGGAGCTTTGCCTGGTCGCATTCTCCAATCCCTCAAGACCTGCGGCACAAATAACCCGGTATTTATGCTCGATGAAATCGATAAAGTCGGCACTGATTTTCGAGGTGACCCCTCTTCTGCACTGCTCGAGGTGCTCGATCCAGAACAGAATAATAGTTTCTCAGACCACTACTTAGAAGTACCTTTTGATTTATCTAATGTCATGTTCATTGCCACGGGTAATGTTATCGACCCGGTAATACCTGCGCTTAAAGACCGCATGGAGATTCTTGAACTACCCGGCTATATCCTCGAGGAAAAAATGGAGATAGCAAAACGGTATTTAATACCGAGGCGCATTATAGAAAGTGGCCTCGACTCAAAGAATATTACGATCAATGAACCGGTATTAAAAAGTATAATAAATGATTACACAAAAGAAGCCGGGGTCAGAAATCTTGAGCGTATGATCGGTTCGATTTGTCGCAAGGTCGCGAAACGCTTTGCAAGCGGCAAACGCAAGTCTGTTAAAATAACCCGGCATAACCTCGCCAAATTCCTTGGACCGCCAAGGGCCTATGCTGAAGTCGCCGCACGCAAAGGAGAAATTGGTGTGGCAACCGGGCTTGCCTGGACCCCCTATGGTGGCGAGATTCTATTTATCGAGTCAATCAAGATGAAAGGCACCAATGAGTTAATCCTCACCGGTCTCCTGGGTGATGTTATGAAAGAGTCTTGCCAAGCCGCGCTGTCTTACTTGAAGACAAAATTGACTTCATGGAAAATCAGCGATGATATCCTCAAACAAACCGACGTACATATACATATACCATCTGGCGCCATACCTAAAGACGGTCCCTCAGCCGGCTTGGCCTTGATCATGTCCTTGTCATCGCTAATACGAAACCAAACAATCGCCCCCAAAATTGCCTTTTCAGGTGAAATTACGCTCGCCGGACGAGTCCTTCCAGTAGGTGGCATTAAGGAAAAGGTAATCGCTGCAAAACGGGCTGGCATCACTCACATTTTCCTGCCCAAAAACAACGAAAAGGATTTGGGAGAAATCCCCAAACATGTAAGAGCCGGGTTATCATTTCAATTTGTTTCAAGTGTTGAACAGGCGCTACAACTTGTTTTTTCAAAAAACACCGGGAATTTAAAGAGACGGAAAAGAAAAAAATGATATTATTTCTTCTCATGATGGTCCAATGGCAGGCCGTCAATAAATCCTATAATGACTTTGAACAAGAACTTATAGTCTATTTCAGTATCTCGGACGATAACCTGAAATACATCACTGACGATTCGATATTTTACGCAGAATATGAGGTTCAAATAAAAATCTTTAATAAACAAGGGAATCAATTGACCGGCGACTACTGGGAAGGAATTGTGTTTAAAAACGACGAAGAGGTAAACGACTCACTAAAGATAATCATCCCGAAAACCAGCCGCTATTATGATCTGAAAATAATAGACTTCAATGCCGGACCAATCCTCAGTGTAAGCGAAAAGATTGTTCAGATAAACTACATCGGTAGTATAAAATGGGATATATTCGATGATACGCTATTAATAGTATTCTCAATAATCAACCCTGAAGGCGAAGCGATCAATATGAACTTCTCGATCGACGAGATTGAGCAGATGGTCAAAATAGAAAAAGGTATTTATGATGATACCGTGATTTACTACATCGCGTCGCTGCCTAATGGCGACTACACACTAAACATAAAAACCTATTCACCGCTAAGAATGATCGATGAAACAAAAATACCGATAAAGATAGCCAGACCATTTTATCTTGATGAAACAACCTGGCATCTTAAAGTTAACCAGCTTGAATATATTGTAACAACCTCGGAAATTAGAAAGCTAAGGGATGCAAAAAAAAGAGCAAGAGATTCACTGTGGCGCGATGTCTGGAAAAAACATGACCCTACCCCTAATACTGAATATAACGAAAAAGAAGTCGAGTACTTCGAACGTATCCACTATTGCGAAGAACACTTCTCCCACGGTGACAAAGGATGGCGCAGTGACCGTGCTCTTATCTACGTCAAATTAGGGAAACCGGATGAGATCATCCATCACCCCTACTACACCGCCCCGATAAACCCATACATGCCGGCAGAGACCTTGTATGATTCATATGAGGTCTGGCATTATTACAAATTCAACAAAAAGTACATCTTTGGCGATCGGTACGGTTTTGGTGAGTTTATTCTTCTTAACCCGGATGGATCAAGTCTATGATCTTACTATTGGCCAGTCTGTTCCTAAATCAAACCATAGATTTCTATGTCGATCCAGTGGTCTACCTTACCACTGTAACAATTGAAGATACCATCACAAAAACCGTCAAACAAAAGGACATCTTCTATATCGAGTTCAATTGTGAAATCCCTTATCATGAACTCTATTATGAAGAAAGCGATAGTGGAATCATCACCCGAGCGACCATCCCATTTGAGATAATAAACCTTGCCCGGGCCGACACGCTGGTTGATACCCTGTATCGTCTGTTCACGCTTCCTTCGTTTTCCGAAGCCGCACGACAACAGATGTCATTTCTCATCCAATTCGGACTGCACATGCTCGAAGGTAATTTCAAATATAGAATCAGTATCATGTCAAAGGACAAAAAAGGAACGGTCGAGAAATCATTGACCATCAACCGAACAGATTATCCGATGAGCGATATCTTGTTAGCCAAAGAAATTGTGACCGACACAGTTGGCGATTATCTGAAAAAGGGTAACCTTAAGATCGTCCCGCTTCCTTCACATAAATTCAGCGAGCGCTATACCACGCTCTATCTTTATTACGAAATCTACGACATTACCGTCGATGCGAATGAGCTAAGCGTTACCTATGAAATTGTGAATGCCCAGGGCGAAAAAGTCCGTCAAATCTCACAGCAAGTTACCAAGAAGTACACATCCCAGGCAGTAAATGTGGGTTTGAACATTGCACAGTTTGAACGTGGTGAGTATCAGTTGAGCATCAATATCTACGACCCGAGCACAGAAAGTACGATACGCAAAAACATATCCTTTGAGATCACGAAACAAGTCTCTGAAGACATGAGCTATGAGGACTTACCTTATTATGAGAAAATTGATTATTTTCTAAGTCCTGGTGATTACAAGAAATTCCGGCAGCTACCTGATGAAGGAAAGAAGATCTTCCTCCAGAAATTCTGGAGCCAACATGACTACTACAAAACTGCCCAGAGGTTCGTTTACGCGGATGAACATTTTAAAGAAGGTTATAAACCTGGTCATGAAACAGACCGTGGCAGAATACATGTCAAATTCGGTCCTTATGATGAAATCACAACCAGTGTTATTGAGATATGGGAGAGCAAGCCCTACGAGATGTGGGAATATAATAATGGCCTGCGCTTTGTCTTTGTTGACATCCGAAGCACGGCTGAATTCACCTTGGTCTGGACAAATTCAACTGAAGAACAGTCTCAACCAACACTCTTTGACTATCTTCCTGAATCCGTCAAAAGAGAGTTGCCCACCGGGACATTCGATTAGCAGTCAGTGCGAAGAACTCTATAAAAAGACAGGAGGTAATCATGGAAGACCATGAAGTTCTAAAAAAAGAAATCAAAGATATTGTCAAGCAAAGTATTAAACAAGAAATGCAACAATATTTTCAAAATGCAACAAATGGTGATTGCAGAAAAATATTTGACGAAATACGTTCTTTAAAAAAACTTATTGAATCATCACCAGTTTTTCAAAAAGAAAAAATAGCATTGTTTGTTGACTCGCAAAATCTCTATTACTCAGCCCGCATGGGATATGCGGCAAAAGTCAATTATGAAAAGCTCTTGAGACTTATCACTGAGAACCGACAATTGGTTAAGGCGTACGCATATATTGTGCAACCACCAGACGGTGATGTGAAACCTTTTGCAACCAGTCTCGAACGTTTCGGCTACGTTGTCAAGACCAAAGATGTAAGAACACGTTTAGATGGTTCAGCAAAAGCAAACTGGGATATGGGCATGGCTTTGGATATTCTCGGCATCCTCGACAACGTCGACACAATAATCTTAGCTTCAGGTGACGGTGATTTCGCACCACTTGTGGACTTCATCAAGTCAAAGAACAAACGAGTAGAGATATATGCATTTTCTGATAATACAGCTTATGATCTAAAAGAAAAAGCAGACAAATTTGAACCCCTCGGCGAAAACGTCATCCTCATGTGAGATTGTGTATTGCGAAGCAATAATTCATATCTGTTTGAATCCGCTTTAATCTGTCTGCATCAATTGCGTAGCAATGATTGATTACCACATTCACACGAACCACTCGATCGATGCTGAGGGCGAGTTAGAAGAGTATTGCAAAAGGGCATTAGCCATTGGATTAGAGGAAATTTGCTTCACCAATCACTGCGAGTTAGACCCCACAAGAGATGATTCTTACATATGTTTCAACGGTCGGCGAGAGAAATTCACGCGCCATGGTTTATTGCGGCTCCAGGATGAAATCTTAGAGCAAAAACATAAAAATAGAAACTCCGGACTGAGCATAAAATTCGGTATCGAAATCGGCTATTATAAAGGTATTGAGCCGCGCCTCCATGAAATCATCGATGGTGTCGAACTCGATTTTGTCCTCGGCAGCATCCATTGTCTCGACCACATCTGCATTGACAGTTCCCGAGAACACATGACCTATTTTTCCAAACATTCAGCACACACGATGCTGGTCAATTATTTCCAAGCGGTGGAGGATTTAGTAAAAAGCAATCTCTTCAATTCGGTTGGTCACCTCGATGTTTACAAGAAATACGGCATAGCTTATTACAAAGATGATATAGACGAGGTTATCGTTGAGTCGCTGCAGAGGATATACAGAATGATGGTCGGGCAAAACGTCGCGCTTGAGATAAACACCGCTGGATTACGCCGCATTGACCAATTCTATCCCAGTTCAATGATAGTTAAATACGCGCGCGAACAGGGTCTTGACATGATAACGATTGGCTCTGATGCACACCGCGTAGAAGACCTTGGTGCGGATATTGCAAAAGGGCTTGAGTATGCAAAATCCTTTGGTTTTGATGCTGTCTACAGGTTCAATAAGAAGCAACCAATAAGGGTAGAAATCTAAGCTTTCTCACCTTTTAAATCTCCGCAAAGCCTTTAATTACACGGGCTTCCTGCAATCATCTGCTTGTTGACTTTGGCTGAATTCTGGCTATAATTTTATTATGGAAGAGCGTATAACTAATGTCTACATTGAAGATGAAATAAAATCATCATACTTGGATTATGCAATGAGCGTCATTGTGGGACGCGCTTTACCTGATGCCCGTGACGGGTTGAAACCGGTACAGCGCCGTATCCTCTATGCCATGGAAGAAGCAGGATTACTATCGAACCGACCTTACAAGAAAGCAGCAACAGTGGTTGGTAACGTCCTTGGAAAATACCATCCTCATGGTGACATGGCAATATACGACGCCCTGGTCCGCATGGCGCAGAATTTCTCGATGCGCTATGTTCTTATCGACGGCCAGGGTAATTTCGGGTCAGTGGATGGTGATGCCGCAGCTGCCTACCGTTATACTGAGGCGCGACTCACATCTTTAGCTGAAGAAATACTGGGGGATTTCAAAAAAGACACGGTTGATTTCGTCCCGAATTTTGACGGAACCCTAAAAGAACCCACGGTCTTGCCAGCCGCTTATCCCAACCTTCTGTGTAACGGCTCGTCTGGTATCGCGGTTGGCATGGCAACGAATATCCCACCCCATAACCTCGGCGAATTAGTTGCCGCGCTCAACGCAATGATCGACAAACCTGACATCAAAGATGAAAACATAATGGAGCTTGTGACCGGCCCGGATTTTCCTACCGGCGGTATTATTATCGGAAAAACCGGCATCAAACAAGCTTACAAAACCGGCAAAGGTCGGGCCATCACAAGAGGAAAAATCAGGATGGAGGACGTAAAGGGCGGCAAGCAGGCAATCGTCATAACTGAAATTCCCTATCAAGTGAACAAGAGTTCGCTTATAGAAAAAATCGCCGCACTGGTACGTACCAAAAAACTTGAAGGCATTTCTGATTTAAGGGATGAATCAGATAAAGACGGCATTAGAATTATGATCGAGCTTAAAAGAGATGCCAATTCTCAGATAGTTCTCAATAATCTGTACAAGCACACTGCTTTACAGTCGACGTTCAGCATCCAATTGCTTGCACTGGTTTCAGGGGCGCCAAAGATTCTTACTTTGAAGGAAGCTTTAAAAACTTTCTTGGACTTTCGCTTTGAAGTAATGACGCGGCGTACAAAATTTGAGTTGGCTGAAGCAGAAAAGCGCGCCCATATTCTCGAAGGCCTCAGGATCGCTATTGAAAATATCGATGAAGTCGTGCAGATCATCAAAAAATCAAGGGATGTTAAAATCGCCAAAAAAAGGTTAATGGAAAGATTTACACTCAGCGAAATACAGACTCAAGCTATTCTGGACATGAGATTAGCAAAGTTAACAAACCTTGAAAAAGAAGCGTTGGAAAAAGAATACCTGGGCTTGATAAAAGAAATTGCCAGACTGAAATCAATCCTCGAATCGCCCAAAGGTCTCTACCAACTGATAAAAAAAGAACTCAATGAACTAAACGCTAAGTATCAAGAACCAAGACGCACGCAGATCATCGATGTCGAACCTGAAGAACTGACTATCGAGGATCTCATCGGCGAAGAAGATATGGTTATTACTGCAACCCATCGAGGTTATATTAAGCGCCAGCCCATTACCACTTACAGAAATCAATCGCGCGGGGGTCAGGGAAGAAAAATCGTTGAGATCGGTGAGCAGGATTTTGCTAACCAGTTGCTTATCTGTTTAACTACTGATACCTTGTTGTTTTTCTCAGATAAAGGCAAGGTTTATGCTCGCAAGGTCTATGAAATACCCGAAGCAGGACCGTTCTCTAAGGGACGTTCGATCGCCAACTTCATTGAAATGAGTGATGGCGAAAAAGTTACTGCATGCCTATCCATAAAAGACTTTTCGCCTGATCATTACGTCTTCATGGCTACGAAAATGGGTAAAGTGAAGAAAACTTCTCTGGTAGATTTCTCACATATAAGAAAAGTGGGGATAATCGCCATTAAATTACTTGCTCGCGACCGACTCATTGCGGTTGGCTTAACTGATGGAGCAAACTCAATATTCCTTACAACCCACGATGGCTTGACCATTCGATTTTCTGAAAAACTCGTTCGTCCCATGGGCAGAAATGCCTCAGGCGTGAGAGGTGTAAGATTAGCTAAAACGAATGAAGTCGTCGGCTTCAATATCGCCAAAGAGAACGAGGACCTGCTCATCGTTGCTGAAAAAGGTATTGGGAAACGGGTTAAATTCAGCGCGATCAATGAAAAAGGCAGAGCGGGCAAAGGAATGAAGGGTATGAAGATCGACGCCAAAACCGGGAAAGTCGCCGGGGTTACCAATGTCAGTGATGACGATGATTTGATTGTTATGACAAAAGCCGGCAAAGTTATCCGAACACCGGTCAATAAAATCCGCGTGCTGAGCCGCCAGGCAAAGGGCGTAAAGATCATTACCCTGGCAAAGAATGATACGGTCTGCTCAATCGCCTGCATCAAAGCACAAGTATAATCAGGGGATCAGTTACTAAGGAGAACATATAATAGTTTCAGTGGATTTCGTTAGCATGTTACACTATTGTCACTCTGAATTTATTTCAGAGTCTCACTTTATCGAGATTCCGAAACAAGTTCGGAATGACAGGTTCCACAACATAATTGAA
>JAUWCU010000122.1 GCA_030609135.1 Candidatus Stahliibacteriota bacterium
TCATTCTGTACTTCTGTTGCAGTTTCAGGTTTATTTGTCCATGTCATATGGGAAGATTTGCGTGACGGAGACAGGGAGATTTACTATAAGCGCTCTACAGATGGTGGAACCTCATGGGCGATAGATACCAGACTAACAGATACACCTTTTCATTCTATACGAGCCTCTTCTGCGGTTTCTGGTTCAAATGTCCATGTTGTTTGGCTTGATTACCGTGATGGAAACAGTGAAATTTACTATAAACGCTCTACTGATGGAGGTACAAACTGGGGAGCTGATACCAGACTTACTGACGATCCAGCAATTTCGGCTTTTCCTTCTGTAGCAGCTTCAGGCTCAAATATTCATGTTGTCTGGTTCGATAGCCGTGATGGAAATCGAGAAATATACTATAAATGTTCTACTGATGGAGGAACATCATGGGGGACTGATACTCGACTTACTGATGACCCAGGTGTATCAGAGTGGCCTTGTATAACATTTTCAGGTTCATTTGTTCATGTCGTGTGGACTGATCAACGCGACGGAAACGCTGAGATTTACTATAAACGTAATCCAACGGGGAATGCAGTGTATGAACAAGAACTAAAACATAGGACCATAGATGTAGGATTGCTTTGCCACCCAAATCCTTTCACAGATAAAATAAATATAGAACTTGGGATGTATGATGGAAAACCTAAGATGGATGATATTTTCTTAGAAATCTACGATGTAAGTGGGAGATTGGTTAAAGCAGTTCCACTCGCCACAAATCACTTATCACTGGCTACTGAATTTAAGGCAGGTGTTTATTTTCTTAAGGTGGAAGGGTATGAACTGGTGAAGGTTGTGAAATTAAGGTAAAAATGACGTTGGGGTACGGTGTCCTGTTGCTAAAACGCTACGGGATTTACAACCTCTCAATGAATTCATCTCGACTTACTCGATACTATAGCGAGACTTAGAGATTGACCCCGCTAGTTATCACAACGAGGGTAGGCATTTTGACTATTTGGTTATTGAGTTTCCAAACACTCTGGTACCTGCTCTCAAGGTGTTCGGTTTTGTTTTTTTAGTCGGTCACTCGGGCTGCTCAAATATTTCCAATTCTGCGCCTTTATCCAGAACATAACAGTCCCGGGGATACTTTAGTGCTCCCAGGGCGAGCCACATGTCACCAGTAGCGCCGGCAAAGCCAAATAGAAAAAGAATTGCAGAGAGATATTTTACATTCATTGAGCTAAAAACAAAAAACAACACAATAGCGATGAGCGATAATAGAAATCCAGGCGCTAATGTATAAATCAAGTAATTATTGCGCTTGAATGGTTTATCAGAACTGACTTCCCAGGTTAGTATCTTGATTTTCAAACGTACGCTCTTAACTGGGACAAAAAAGTAAGCTGCGATCATGTGAATCAGCTCGTGAATGAAAATTAAGCTAATAAAGTAGGTAATAACCAGGATACTGCCTGGTCCTTTCACCCATGAAGGTACTGAAACACCGAATACTTTAAACATCAGAAAATAACAACCCAACCCTATGATACACGCCACGAGCGACATAAGGTAGACATTAGGACGGACTTGTCCGATTTTGTTCATGTCGTTATCCATATATGAGTATATATTGATTTTTCTGTGCGGTCAAGCAGGTACTATTCAAAAACAGAGTGGGTTGACATAATTTCCAAATAATATATAATAAATCGTTCATAATATAAATATTCAGAAAAAAAATTAGTTATGAAGAGGGGTTTAATAGTAGTTTCAATTATGATCACATTTATTTTTGGTGGTCCTATTGAATTCTCAGGTAATGCGAGCATCTATACAGAATACAATCCTGTTACTGGTGCACCACAAGAAAGACCTACGTCAAAGCTGAGGTTTAATCTTAATCCTAGTTTGAATATATATGGCATGCCTTTATCACTTAACTTATTAATTAGTTCTGAAGAATCAAGCCTTTGCCAGGCACTCAATAAGTTTCGTATCTTTTTGCAGCCAAAGAATCTTGCAAGAGAAATGATACACGCGCCGGGTTTTATCTTTTCTATTGCCGGTATTGAAATTGGAACCTGCTATCCATATTATTCACCTTTAACACTTTCGGGCATTCCAGTAACTGGTGGCGCAATAGAAATGAATCCCTGGATTTTGTATTTAGCAGCAACTGCGGGTAGGATCCAGAGGGGTGTTGAGGGTTCGGATACTACTGATGCCGCGTATGAAAGAAGACTCTATTCAGGTAAATTTGGAATAGGTAAAAAAGAGGGCAGCCATGTATTCTTCACCATTCTCTATGCTGGTGATGATACCAGTTCTATACCTTCCTATTCACTACCTTTGCCAGGTGATACTGATACTGTAGTAGTTGTAATACCACAGGAGAATTATTGTGTGGGTGTCGATTTCGATCTTTCGTTAATTGAGGACCATTTCAAAATAGAATCAGAGATTGTGGGGTCCCAGTTCACAAGAGACATGAGGATGCCTGAATTGGTCGTGCCAGGTGCTCCATCATGGATTACGGACATTTTTAATCCTCGTATGAGCAGCGCATTTGACTATGCATTTTCTGTAAAGCCCTCGCTTAGCATACTTAGTACGAACCTCTGGGGTTCAGTAAACATGGTAGGACCTGGTTTTATCTCGCTCGGTGCACCAAATCTGCGCAATGATAATCTTTCCTTTGAAATGGGTTTAAATCAAAATTTATTCAATAATGCCCTAAACTTATCAGCATTCCATAAAAGGGAACACGATAACCTGATAGGAAATAAGCTTTCTACTACATACTTTTTATCCTATGTCTTTGCCTTCGGGTTAAATTTTTTCAATGTTCCTTATCTTCAGGCTAGCTACACACCCTTTCACCAGAAGAATGACAGCATTGATCTTGACAGCAAAACCGATATCTTTTCTTTAAATACGGGATATAATTTTATCCTATTTGGTTTAAACCATTCCCCAAATTTTTCCTGGTCTCATCAAAAACAAAAAGACGTATCAGTAACCAACAATTATACGTCAAATAGTTTTTATATAAATGAAACTATTGGATTTACATTTCCCTTGAGTATTTCCACTGGAATAGGCATTACCCATACAGATTATGCATATACCAAGGATAGAATTTTTTCTTTGGACATACGTACTTCATATACATTTTTTCAGAGCTGCACAAATGGCATCGGGTTTAACCTGTCAACTGAGGGAGAAAAAGGTTCAAGGTACGGCATTAATTTCAATTCTTCTATACCTATATGGTTGTTTGGTAACATGAGTGTGAGTGCGGAGAGAAACATATATCATGGTGAACATCAGGATGAAGATTATAATGAGTGGCGTATTATCGGCACCATTACAAAAACCTGGTAATTTGAATTATTTATAAAAAAGGAGGAGTTATGAGCAAGAACAAGCTTTGTTTCTTGATAATAGCGGCGTTTGTGCCTTTAGTACTCAGCGCCCAGATCCAGGTACGACTTCATCAGCCCCCACCGAATCAGTTGAAGATAGAGCATCTATGGTGGGTAGATCTGGATAATACAACCCAATTAAGCTACACTGTATATCTCTATGCCGAGATAATCGAGGCGCAAAAGGGGCTCATATTTAAAGCCCGGTCCAATTCCTTTAAACTTACGTTAGGCAAGAAGAGAATTACACCAAAGGACATAACAGATGTGAGTAATGTCTGGTACGCATCAAAATACAGGGATTACATTATACGGACCGGGAGTGTTCCAGAGGGAACCTACACTGTTTGTATTTATGTTATGCAGGAACATACCGGCAGTGAATTGGGTAAGCATTGCATTACTCTTCCGGTATACCTGGCAGGAGCCCCGCGACTCATATCTCCACAAGGTGGCTCAAAGCTGAAACAGAAACACCCTCACTTCTCGTGGACCACGCCAGCACCGCAGCCACCCAATGTCCAGGTGCGTTATAAAATCAGAGTTGTCGAGGTTTTAAAAGGCCAGACAAAAGAAGAAGCAATGGGTGCTAATGTCCCCTGGTTTGAGAAGGGTGGCTTAACGACAATGTCCTTAGGTTATCCAGCTTCAGCGAGACCATTGGAAAAAACAAAAGAATACGCCTGGCAGATACAGGCAATCGACGCATCAGGATTTCCAGTCGGTAAAAATCAGGGCAGAAGTGAAATATGGCAGTTTGAGTACGCTCATCGAGAACATCCTGTTGTTTCCGCTATTCCCAAACTTACTGTATCCCGGACCGCAAAAAGAGAAGGTAACTATTATAAGGTTACATTGACTATAGAGAACAGCCACTCAGTTAATATCAGAGATCTGCAAATAGAGGATAGGAGTAAAGGGTTTCAGTGCATAAACAAATTTCATTCGGGCCTGGGCACATCAGGGCCTCTTGGACCAGCACAAGCCTGCAGTGTTATCACAAATTTTAATGGAAAATCGAGTTGTTTGATCTGTCAACAGAGCACACTGGGTGGAAACCGAACGATAAGGATCCGTTATTTTGTCGTTCCGGTGCTCTATTCCTCTGCAGGTGTTCCTCGTATCATAGGGGATTCCTTAGTGATATCATACAGAGTTGGTGATAGCTATTACTCTGACTATTTTGAAAACTTACCTGGTTGCACGCCCCCAACCCCTGACCCAGCATTTGCGAATGCCGATTATCTCATCGTTACTCATCCTTCTAAACTATTTATCAATAACAGTCCCAATCGTAATGATGTGAATAAATTATTATCTCTTACCGCAGAGTTGGCAAAAGAGAAAAACGGGGTGCTGGGTTATATATCATTTCCAGCGTATGCATATGCACTCAGGAATCTTATACGTGAAAGCCCTCCAGGTTCCTGGTATGAAAAACTTGCTCCCTTTGACTATTTGCTCCTTGTTGGCGAGACGGAGATAGTTCCTTCATTCTACATGGAATTCTTAGGTTGCATAGAAGAAGATGGTAGCAGGGGCAAAATTCATGTTCGTCTCAGTGACAATCCTTACGCCGACATCTATGGTAACGATGGGAAACCCGAACTTCGGGTGGGCAGGATCATTGGCAATACTGCTCACGAACTACTCATCCCAATCATGACGAGCATCAATGTACATAGGGGCATTTTAGCATTTGACCGGTCAAATGCTCTAGTGGTTACTGGTGGGGGGGATATTCAGCAACACTGTGAGGCCGCTGGGGACCAGCTGCGCAATATACTTCACGACAATCAAAAATTGGGGCTGGGAAATATAACAATGGTCTACTCCGGACAAATCGCTGGGGATAACCTTTGTGAGAAAATGGAAGCAATAGGAAGTGAAGTGAAAAATGGAGCAGTGGGC
The DNA here is from genome assembly GCA_030609135.1 of Candidatus Stahliibacteriota bacterium. Taxonomy (GTDB): domain Bacteria; phylum Hydrothermota; class Tepidihabitantia; order SM23-42; family SM23-42; genus JAUVZL01. The sequence continues at coordinate 5,319 of JAUWCU010000122.1, forward strand.
AAAGATATTATCGCATGGATGGGCCACGGCGGTCCAGGAAGCTGGGGCTGGTGTCTTGACGCATTTGTGAGCAGGGAATGCCCACACCCAACAGCTATGTACGTTGACCATTCCCCCGCTCTTGGCTTCGGCACGGTGGCACCAATGGTCTTCGCCGCTTCCTGTTTCACTGGCTATTATGAAGGTGCTTCGTTCGGCTATTGTGAAGATGGTGAGAATGGCATAGCTGAGGCTTTCCTAAAGAAGGGTGCTGCGGTCTATGTTGGTTGCAATAGGAGTCTCAGTGGAGCCAGCGCTAACGAATTTCAGAGGCAGTTCTTTGAGAATTATTGGACTACGGTTCGTTCTGTTGGAGATGCCCTTTTCATACTCAAGAATCACTTGATCAACGTCGATATTAATGATCCTTCCAACCCTGGATTTCAGGAGTGGTTGCGTGTTTGCCATATATTTAACCTATATGGTGACCCAAAGTTTGGAGGAGAATAGTATGAAGAGTAATAGGCGGCTACTAGCAATATTTGTTGCCATAAGCCTTATTCTGGGTGCTAGTTCCTATGCCCATGGCGCTGAACCTCAGTCTGCGCTGGAGGTGACAGTGCCAGACTATGAAGTGAGCACTGTAGCTAACCTCGATTATGTGGACATCCCTGGCGGCCATGTTCTGCTTGTTGACGGCAAGCCAAGGGTTCCGTATTATTCTGTCTCCGTTGACTATCCCAAGGGACACAGAGTTCAGAAGGTGACCTTAGCGGAAAGAAGCGGACTGGTAACTGCCACCGGGTTGAAGTTGCCCACCGTGGTAATGGAACCTTGGTCGTTTTCAGGTAGTGGCCTGTCCCCAGACGGGAATGAAGGCTGGTATCCAAAGGAGGAATATAATTGGAAAGTATGGGATAATCCCGATGGTAGTGCTACTCTGGTTCTTATTATATATCCTTTCTACTACAATCCTAAGACTACAGATGTTAAGTTCTACAAGAATTACACATTTGACATCAAATACATTTTCTCCAGTGTCTCAATAGTTTGTGTAGCAATGGACAGGAATGTTTACGATCCTGGAGATCATGTCAAGATTGATATCAAGCTGAAGAACGAAGAGAAGCCTCAGGATGTCATTCTGATTGCAACGGTTAAGAAAGACATTGCAGGTAAAATTATGTATACGTTTCCTCAAAAATCATTGAAAGATTTAGCAGGTGATGACTCTTTGTCTCTTAGATGGAAGACAAAAGGGTTTCCAACTGGTGATTACAATGTGGAGGTAAAACTTAAAGATAAATCTGGGAATACTCTGGATAAGAAAAATGTTGCATTCAGGATCGGCAATCCTATTTGCGAGATAACAGATTTCAGAGTGACACCACAACACTTCAAGATTGGCGACAAGGTAAATATCACCCTTAAGTTCAAGAACACTGGTTCATGTGATCTTGTAGGTGATTGCGTATTCAGGATACGTGAAGCAAAAAAGGTAGTTAAAGAAATTACTTATGAATTTACAGACCTGGCGCCCGGTCATGCGACTGATTTTAAAGATACCTGGGACACAAAAGACGCCAAAAAAGGCGCTATCTACTACATTCTTGCCTATGTACGGTATGATGGCACGGCAACACCAGCTGAAAATGCGGTCGTCAGTACCAACCGTTTTCCAGAAGCCCGATTCACATATTCGCCTGAAAAGCCTGCGGTTGATGAAAAAATAACCTTTGATGCTGTGGGTTCAAGTGACCCCGACGGCAAGATCATTGAATATAAGTGGGAATTCGGTGATGGGGGTTCTGCCAAGAGTAAAGAAGTGACTCATTGTTATATGCTGCCTGGAGAGTACAAAGTTTTGCTAACTGTTACAGATAACGAAGGTGCTATAGACCAGGCTGTGGAGACCGTGTTTATCGAAGAATAAATTCTACTTTTTCTTCGAAAAGGTGGCGGGT
>JAUWCU010000134.1 GCA_030609135.1 Candidatus Stahliibacteriota bacterium
GGTGAAGGTCAGGTCAACGAGGTGAACTGGGGAAACCCAGATTCTCTCGGTGTTTACCGGGACAAAACAGTTGAGACTGAAATCAGACAGGCATTCGATGCTTACAGTAATAAGGATTTTTATATCGGTGTGGGAACATACTTGAGCAACCTGCGTATTGGCTTAGGGTTTATGCGCGAAACAATGGGTTTAACCTATACTGACCCTGATAATAACTTCACCTATAACTTCATTTATGAAGATATTGACAATGACTCCCTTGGCTTTCAAGACACAATCAATTGTGCAGGTGACAATGTTTACGGTTCCACAGAAAATGAAATCATCTTGAGTGGCTGGCTTGACAAAGAAAGACTTGCTCTTGGTATGGATGTTCGCTACCGCATGTTGAGTTATACAGATGAAGCCTTTATCCTCGGCGACGAAGCTTATTACGACTATGCAGAGCACCCCGATCAAGACTATACCAAAGCTGCCTCTATTGATTCCTCAATGATGTCTGAATCAGGCTCCAGGATTTCTTTGACTCTGAAGGCATTCTATGACTATAATGATTATGCACAGGGTAGATACTATTTCGGCTTTCACACCCAGTCAACTAACTATAAAGATGACGCAATGGCTTATAATTGGACTGGCCGAGAAGAAATCTATGATGACTATACCTATGATACAACGAATACATGGACATACTATGATGGCGGACATAGCTCAATGGGTTTCCGAGTTGGTACAAAGCAGCTTTTTGAGGTCTCTGACAGGTTCAAACTCGGCTTTGGATTCTTCTGGTCCAGGGCTTCATATGACGATTCAACAAGTGCCAGAGATACATCAGTCATTTCTCAGGTACACGATGATACTACTGCGTTTGATACTTTATTTGACTATAATGAAACCACGTGGGAGAGCGAAACATGGTCCACATTAAGAGAAGGCAGCGCCAATGTCTTTACAATCCCAGTCGGCGTTGAATTCAACCTTACTGAGACGTTCGTGTTCAGGCTGGGCGCCCAGCACGAGATCACCAAAAACAATATCACAACAACTCACGTACTGGATGACTGGCAACCATGGATAACAAAAAGAGAAACGTATTTTGAAACGATCTATACATATGAAGATCCAAGTGCAATGCCTGATAGTACTGAAGAGATCAGCAAAGAAACTATCCCGGCAACCAATTACTACTATGGTGTAGGTTGGCGAGTCACGGATAATTTCCAGCTCGACCTGATGGGCTTTAATGATCTTACTGATATGACCAATTGGAGACTCTCTGCAACCTTCCATTTCGACTAAGTCGAATATTAAAAAAGGGAAGGGCTATGCCCTTCCCTTTTTAGTTTAGCTCAATGAATTGAGCAACTACAGAAAGGGAGCGGTTCAATAAATTGAACAACTACAAGAGGAACACCCTCAATAAATTGAACAACTACAAGGGAAACACCCCAATAAATTGAACAACAACAAGGGAAACCAGCCCCAATAAATTGAACAACAACACAAGAGAAAAGAGCCAATAAATTGGCAGACTACAAAAATAACATCCCAAAACAATCAAGTTGCTGCTTCAACACATATTTCTCAAACTATCCCGCATCCTTTGAAGAACCTCGTTCTCCGAAAGCAGGTATACCCAAACCCATAACCCATTTTTGAACGTGGATCTAAAACAATATCAAGCACTAATAAAACAGATATATTTTAAAAAAGATTCTTCACGGGGGATTAGTAAAACCTTTAACTGGCTGGTCGAGGAGATCGGCGAACTGGCGCGAGCCATAAGAAAGGGCGAGCGCGAGAAAATCAAAGAGGAATTTGCTGACTGTCTCGCCTGGCTCCTTTCAGTCGGTTCAATCCTGGGAATCGACGCTGAACAAGCAATGGACAAATACTCGAGAGGATGCCCTAAATGCGGTAAAACACCGTGCAAATGCAAAGAAGAACGTATTCGTGAGTCGTAATTCGTACTCGTTTAAATAAATAGAAGGAGGCAAAAATGAAAAAAGCGAGAATAAGAAGTGTATGGGATATGGACGTTTTTAAGTTGGCTCATGAATTGACGCTCAAAATCTATAAAATTACCAGCAAATTTCCTAAAATTGAAATATACGCATTAGCCTCACAAATGCGAAGAGCTGCATCCTCAATACCGATGAATATCGCAGAAGGAGCAGCTAGGAATTCCAAGGCTGAATATAGAAGATTTGCTTCTATAGCGAAAGGCTCTGCAGGAGAAATATCGTATCAAATTATATTGAGCAGGGACTTAGGCTATATCAATTCAGATAATAGCAAAATTCTAGTAGATAATTATGATCGTGTTGGCAGAATGCTAACGAGATTAATCCAAAGCCTTGGTTAGGATAAAAGTTATTATGAAATATACGAATACGTTTTAATCATTTCGTACTCGTGTCTCGTAAGTCGTATTCGTTATAATCCAATATTACGAATACGAAAAACGATTTACGAATACGTTTTTTCAAAGGAAGGAAGGAGGTTTTATGACCTTAATTTTATTAACCGCGATTTTTACCCTGGCGCCGCCTGGTGAGGTACGCGCCTATGATACGCCCAGTGATGGCGGTAAAGCGATAATCATTGAGTGGCAATTATCACAAGATGATGCATCTCTTACTGGCTATGAAATCTACCGGAGTGAAGACGGTGTAGATTTCCAAAAAGTTGGGTTTCTCGGTATAGGTCGCACAAGTTATGAGGACGAAACCGAGGATGATAAAACATACTTTTACAAGGTTGCTGCGGTATCTGATACTGCAAGAGCATTGTCCGAACCAAGCCCCCAAGTAATGAGTAGTCCCCAATGGCTAAATCGTACTAAAATCAACATTTTTATAGCAATGTTCCTTTTTGGTGGTTTTATTCTGTACTTTATTTATCATGCACGTAAGGGCAAAGAGCTTTTCATAAGAAAGATCGCGGGATTGCAAGCGGTTGATGACGCGGTTGGTCGCGCCACTGAAATGGGAAAACCGATTCTCTATTCGCTCGGACTCGGGTTTGTTGAGGATATCGCTACAATCGCATCTTTGAACATCCTCAGTGAAGTTGCTAAAAAGTGTGCCAAGTACGACACACAGCTCATATGCCCAAATAACCGACCGATTGTCTATACCGTAGCAAGGGAAATTGTCAAAGAAGCATACACTGAAGTTGGCAGACCTGATGCATTTGATCCAGACAGTGTCTATTTTCTGACTGATTCACAATTTGCCTATGCTGCCGGTGTTAGTGGTATCATGGTCCGAGAAAAACCAGCAACGAACTTTTTTATTGGTTATTTCTATGCAGAATCACTCATTCTCGCAGAAACCGGTGCTTCAACCGGTGCTATTCAAATAGCCGGTACTGATTCCCTATCACAGTTGCCATTTTTCATTACTGCTTGTGACTACACACTCATCGGAGAAGAACTGTACGCTGCTTCAGCCTACATCTCAAGAGAACCGCTTCTTCTTGGTGCGATCAAAGGCGAAGATTGGGGGAAACTGATAATCGGTACGATACTAATCGCTGCATCGATATTAGGCCTTCTAACAAAATTCCCAATCCTTGGTTTGTTTAGATAGGAGAATAAGATGAAAAGAACATTTCCGCTATTTCTTGTTTTCATATTTGGTATCCTCGGTATCATCCCGTTCATTATCCCTCACCCAATCGTACAGAACCTTGACGAATCCATACGTAATGATATTCTCAAGATCCTTGTGGCATTTGCCCTTGTCTTAGGGCTCGGCAGTTTATTAAAAGTGCATATGGATAAGATCAAACGCAAAAGAGAGAACTGGCAGTACTCATGGATTTTGATTATTTCCTTTCTTGTCAGTTCTATCATCGGTCTTTTTGGCGGGGTTGCAGGTGCTGGACCACTGCCTACTTCTATCGGCTCATTTCATTTTGATATTCAGACTCTCTATGAAAATATCTTCATGCCGCTTGGTGCTACGATGTTTGCATTACTTGCATTTTACATGGCATCAGCATCGTATCGCGCATTCCGCGCCCGCTCATTTGAAGCAACTTTGCTTTTAATTACAGCATTCATCATAATGATTGGGATAATCCCACTCGGCGACAAGATCTCACCCCACTTGCCTTCATTTGCTCAATGGATAATGACTGTTCCGAATGTTGCAGGACAAAGAGGGATATTATTAGGTGTTGCCCTTGGAATAATTGCCACTTCACTCAAGATAATCTTAGGCATAGAACGCTCCTGGCTTGGGGGTGGTGAATGAAGTTCATTGAGAGATTAACGACAATTGACCGACGCATTATTTATCTTGTTCTCGCAATTGTAGTCCTAATCCCTTTGATCTCCCGTTCTCCAGAAAGAGTTAGAGTAATGCCGCCGGTTGAGAAACTGTACAATGCAGTAGATACGATCCCAAAAGATAAGGTATTGATTATTGATTTTGGATATGCTCCTCAAGACATGCCTGAGCTCGAACCAATGGGATTTGCGCTCCTGCGCCATGCCTTTGAAAAAAGAATAAAGGTCCTTGCTTTATGTCTCTATGTCCAACCCCTTGGTCTTGCCCAGAAAGCCTTAACTGAGGTTACTGAAGAATTCAATTCTGTAGCGCAGACTAATGCTGATAGCATTATCTATGGAAGAGACTATGTGTTTCTTGGTTGGCAGCCTCCGCCGCTCATTCCCATGCTCGGTATGGGAATCAGTATCACTAATGTCTATCCAGGTGACTATTACGGCAACAAAACCGACACCCTACCATTAATGAAATACGTAAAAAACTATAATGACGTCGCATTGCTTGTCTCACTAAGTGCCGGTTCTATCCCGAGGTCATGGGTTGCCTATGCTCAGAACAGATTCGGGGTAGCAGTGGCAGCTGGTGTTACTGCAGTCTCAGCGGCAGATTTCTACCAGTACTATCAGACCGGTCAGTTCACAGGACTGATGACTGGGATGAAAGGTGCTGCAGAATATGAAGAACTGGTGGAAACCCGCTTGAATATCAAAAAGAGTAGAAAGGCAAGCGAGGCTTTGCCTTCATTGACCTATGGGCATCTGGTCATGATTGCCTTCATTATTATCGGTAATATAGGATACTTTGTACAGAGAAAAAGGAGGCAAAAATGAGTATTTCTCTTAGCCCCTGGATATGGATTAGCGCACTTTTAAGCCTGGCAGTCTTTTCTTTTTTGTACAAAGACAATCCATTTTACAGATTTGCAGAGCATTTATTCATAGGTGTCGCGAACGGATATGCAGTAACATTCTACTACCATAATATCCTGGTGCCAACCCTTTTTGACCCTCTATTTCGACAGGGCAAGCTTTTGTATATTATCCCATTTATTATTGGGATCCTGTATTTCACACGATTTATACCCAAAATCTCCTGGCTTGTGCGAATTCCAATCGGCATAACAATAGGTTACTATGTGGGAGCGTCTATACCAGCCACAACACAGGCATTTATTATAAAACAGATACAGGGAACGGTTTTGACCTCAACAAACTTCCAGGCATGGAATGCCGGCTCATGGGGAATCGTCTGGTCTGTAATAGTCTTCATAGGAGTACTTTGTTCCCTATCATATTTCTACTTCTCAAAGGAACACAAGGGAGTACTGGGCGTGACCTCTCGCATTGGTATTGTTTTTATTATGATCGGTTTTGGTGCGGCATTTGGTTATACGGTCATGGCACGTATCAGCCTTTTGATTGGTAGATTGCAGTTTTTATTAGGAGATTGGCTGGGGATAATATAATGACATAACACGCTGCGCTGGAATCATGTTCGCATTCGCGAACTGAAGACACACTTCGTTGAAGACACGCCTTCGGCTGGAGACAATAGATGGCACTGCGTGCGGGACTGGTCGCTTCGCAACGGTTATGGTTCACTAGCGTGAACGGTTATGGCTCTTACGAGCGGGAAAAGAAGCTTCGTTGAAGACAAGGAATAGAGAGTAGAGCACTCAATTACCTAATAACTTAGTTACTTAATAACTGCTTTACTCAATTACTCTTTTAACTGCTTACTGCTTAGTTCTTAGTGCTTACTATCATTTCAAAATAACTCAATTACTCAGTTACTTAGCTGAAGACACGTTACAGTAAGAACCAAGATCCAAGTTCCAGGAACCAAGTATTTTTTCTTTGGAATTTGGCTCTTGGAGCTTGGAACTTTTTCCTTTACCGTATTACCACAAACTTGCCGACTTGTTCACCTACTGCAGACTGGATATGGAAAATGTAGATACCACTCGCTATAAGCTGACCCATATCACTTAACAAATCCCACCACTGGTCACCACCAGCACTGTTGGAAACCTCTTGCTGACCTTCGGTTGGCTCTAAGGTATGATGGTGTAACAAGGTCTTTACTAATTCACCATTCAAATTGAAAATCCGAATCGTACAATCCGCCGGTAAATT
>JAUWCU010000159.1 GCA_030609135.1 Candidatus Stahliibacteriota bacterium
GGTTATTTGCCCGTTTGATATCTCTATGGAAGGCCGGAATATAACAGTGTGACCATGTATTATATTAGATAAAAATCCTATGACAATTACGGCAAATCAATATCCCCATCTGAAAAACCGCCTTACCCGCCTGGTAAGAACCAGCCTCAGTTTTTTCCATAGATTGTTTCTTGCCTCTTACCATGAAAAACCCATGGGTATCAGTGTAATGATTAGAGTAAAGGACGAGGCAGACTGGATTAGACCTTCTATTGAGTCCATAAAGGGTATTGCTGATGAAATTGTAGTTGTTGATAATGGGTCGAGTGACGGGACTTACGAGATCTTGGAGGAAATGGCTTCCAAAGAAAAGGGATTGATTAAGCTGTGGCGAAAACCGGATTTAAGTCATTGTGATCTTTCCAATTTTGCCTTGGAGCAGACCGTTTTTCGGTGGGTTTTCCGATGGGACGGGGACATGATCGCTCATACGAGTGGAGACTATGATATATCTAAACTGCGCGAGAGGCTTCTTTTCCTGAACCCTGAACGTTATTATCTTATTTATCTCAGGCATATTAACCTGTCAGGTGATCTTTTCCATCAAGACCCGGACGAGATGGTTCACATCGAGGAATACATTCATACCTGTTCCGATCAGGCCCGCTATATCCATCCTGGCCGTTTCGAGGCAATTAAGGTTCCGAAATATTACAGTGTTCTCTTTTGGTATGAGCCGTACAGTTTTCACGTCAACGTCAAATCTGCCCGCCGGATGCTGCTCCGTTACTTCTGGGAGGACTGGATGGAACTGAAAGATTATAAAAAGTATCCGAAGGTTGAAGACTATGTTGACGAGAAGATTAAAGATGAGTTTAAAACAGATTTGCTGGAAGAGGCAGCGGGTCTGTGTGTCAAAAGAGTTTGTACTGATTTTATACGTTATGATCCCAAAATATTCGGCGCTTATCCCGATTTGCTAAAACCTTATCTCGAAAAACCAAAGTATAGGCTAATATACGAAGACAGTAAAATTATTGGGAGGGATGAGGGTTGAATAGTACCGGGCAGTATATATCGATACTCTTTGTCATCGATGGACTGGAGTTTGGTGGTGGCGAAAGAACTTTCCTGCAGCTAATACAGGGATTGTCTCATGAGCAGTATGATATTCACGTAGCTACAATCCTTGAAGGCGATTTTTTCAAAGTTCTGACCGGGATGGGAATAGATGTTGTTCCGTTGGATCTGAAAAATAGAATAAATTTCAATAATATTAAAAGATTGTCCAAAATTATCAGGGAAAGGGAAATTAATATTGTTCACAGTCAGGGGGCGAGGGCGGATTTTTATGCCAGAATAGCGGCAAGGAGGCTAAAACCGAAGGTTAAGGTTGTGAATACTGTTGCGATGCCTGTTAAGGGTTATGATGTGGGCATATTAAGAAAAGGATTTTATCGTTTTTTTGATTGGCTTTCTGAGAGATATGTAGACCGGTTTATTGTAGTCTCCGAGGTTCTAAGAGAAACTTTGCTTAGTAGTTACAGGATGCAACCCGATAAAGTAATTAAGATTTATAATGGCATAGAGCTAAATGAATATAGGTCAAATGGTAAAGAAGTCAGAAGTCAGAAGTCAGAAGTCAGAAGGGAGTTTGGGCTAGCAAAAAATGTCCCGGTTATTGGGGCCATAGGCAGGATGGTCTGGCAGAAGGGGTTTGAATATTTGATTGAATGTGTTCCCGAGATCGTAAGAATGTATCCAGATACAAAAATATTGATTGTCGGAGATGGGCCGTTAGGGGAAAGACTTGAAGCTTTGAACAAAGAGCTTAGAGTAAGAGATAAGGTGATTTTTACCGGGTTCCGAAGTGATATAAAGGAAATTTTATCGGCCATTGATATATTGGTAGTGCCTTCCCTATTAGAGGGCTTTCCAATGGTAACTCTGGAAGCCATGGCTATGGCGAAGCCGATTGTTGCTACTCGAATTGATGGGATAACTGAGCAGATAACAGATGGAATAAATGGGATTTTAGTGCTGCCAAAAGACCCGTCTGCTCTGGCAAAGGCTGTCATACGAGTTTTAAACGATAAAGAAACTGCAAGGTCTATGGGATTGGCAGCGAGAAAGAAAGTAGAACAGGAATTTTCAATTGAAAAGATGGTAGCAGAAACCGAAAAGGTCTATTTGTCTCTTCTGAAAGGAAAATTGGTGATAAGATCATGACGAGTAAAGATGTTTATTTGAAGCTTAAGGAATATATTAAGTACAGATTTATTGGAACTCAACATGAATATGAGAGCTACCTTGATAATATGTTTCGTATATTTGATGAAAACCTAAAAAGGTATACCCCAGATAATATTTTGGATGTTGGTTGTGGAAATGGTGATAGAACTATTCTTATGGCAAACCACTTCAATATCGATATTTGTAACGCTTATGGCGTAGATTATGATGATCAGAACGTTATTGCCTGCCAGAAAAGATTCAATGCTAAGAAAATTGATTTAGAGACAGATGATCTGCCTTACGAGGACAATATGTTTGATCTTGTAATTTGTAATCAAGTTATCGAACATCTAAAAAATTACAGAAAAGTTATAGATGATTTGATAAGGGTTACTAAAAAGAGAGGATACGTAGCGGTTGGTATTCCTAATTTGGCCCATCTAATAAATAGAATATACCTGCTGTTTGGTATTCAACCCATGTGTATTCATTTAGATGGCCCTCATGTGAGGTCTTTTACACACAAAAGTTTTGTTAAAATGCTTGCTTCGCTACAGGGAGTAAAATTGATAGATTGCAAAGGCTCGTTGATGTATCCTTTGCCCTTAATCACCGCAAAATTTCTGGCTAAACATTTTGTGGGGTTAAGCGGATATACTTGTTATCTTTTGCGAAAGATACAGTGAAGTTTTCGTAACTTTTCACACATTTTTAAGCGGTCATCTGTATATGGTTTTGTTTGTTTTTTTTAGAAAGGGATTAGTAAGCATTCGAATCTAATTATGAGAATGAAAAATTGTCCATACTGCAAAGCCCCAGGAAATTTCTATTTTAAGATTTTTTCAAGAACATATAACTGGTGTTCGGGGTGTGATCTTATCTATAAGGAAAGTCAGGATTCCTATGATAAGGTCGTAGCCCATTATCGTGATGATTACTTTAGCAGGTATTCTGCTGATCAGATGAGTGGGGAAAGAGACAGGTTGTTTGGCAGGATATTAGACTTGATAGAAAAGAAGAAGGATACTGGCAGGTTATTAGATATAGGTGCCGGCTGCGGATTTCTTCTGGCGGCTGCTCAGAAAAGGGGATGGGAGGTAAAGGGCATTGAACCGTCAAGGCAGTCGGTTGAAGTTGCTCAAAGACAATATGGTTTTGACGTCTTTAATGGCACCCTTCAAGAATATGATGAGAATGGCGAATTTGATGTAATCACTTTTGTTAATGTCCTTGATCATTCAGTAGAGCCCTGGAAGGAGGTCAGCAAAGCAAAGCTTTTACTAAAGTCCAACGGTGTTCTCTTTCTGAGATTTCCCAATGGTCTTTTCCATTCATATCTTTTTAAAGTGTCAAAAAAGCTGAGTATTGAGCGAAGCATCGCAAGATTTCTTGTTTTCCATGAATATTGCTTCACGCCAAAATTTGTAAGAAGGTTGTTGTCTGATCATGGTTTTGCAGATGTTGTGGTTTATAATGCGAGCCTTTCCGGGGGAAGTTTAATCCACAGATTACGCAGATTACACGGATTGCCGCAGGGTATTGAAGCAATGGAAAAATTAACAGATTTAATTTCTGGTGGAAGGATTCTTTGGGGTCCTTCACTGGAGTTGATTGCAAGAAAAAAGTAGAAGATTTGTATCTATTCAGAGGAATTATATTACCGCCCATTCGCTTAGCTCATTAGAGACGCAGAGCACGCAGAGGGTTTCATCTTATTAGTTTTCGCTGAGACCCGCCTGCCATGCATTAAATATGCCCTATTCATTTTGTTAATTATGCTTGTAGGAACAAGGCGGCAAAACTAAGTCATGCGAAATAGAGGCATTGCGGGCAGGGGACGAAAAATAAAATTCTCTTTGCGTTTTGCGGTGAATAAATTCTTTGATTTAGCAGTGTGCCTCCTGAACAATCACGAAGATTTCATGGTCACAACTGTTTCCAAAGAGGGCATTAAGACGCCG
>JAUWCU010000006.1 GCA_030609135.1 Candidatus Stahliibacteriota bacterium
CAGGGAATGACCCCGATATAATAGCTTTGCCATTATACGGGGCAGGCAGTGATGGTATAAAAGACTGGATTCCCTGGTCCCTTCGTCATATAACTCAGGACTACAGCAAGCTATGGAGAACTATCAAATTAAACTATTTAATGTTCTCCATAATAATTTCCAAAAGAATAAAATAATCTTCTTCATTATTTTCTATATAGTTTTTTCCAGGGGTGGCTTTTGGTCTCCTCGTAGTTTTCTATGGTTGCGTGCAGAGTATTGGCTACTAAAATGGCGCAGTGTATGTTGTCTTCAGGTAGACCGCCACAGGCGTCAAGCACCGAGGTTTGGGTAATGCTTTTTCCATAGCCAATTGGTTTATTGGTTACCATTTCGGTTATGATACTTGCACAAGCGATCGTCGCGCCGCATCCGTCAGTATCAAAGGTGCATTTTGATATGACTTCGTCAGTGACCTTTATTGAAAACTCCACTGTGTCGCCACAGGGGCCGGTAACTTTACCATAACCGTCAGCGTTATTCATGATACCCCAGTTTTTCGGATTTTTCCAATGTTCAATGACTTTCTTGGAATAGGTTTTCTCAAGATCCTTCATTATTTGTAATTGAAGGTTCTTGGCAAATTTATCAAGGTTACTCATTGCATTTCCATGCTTGCGGCTATCTACAAATTAATTCGTTAACTAATTTTAAATAATCAAGTAATAGCCGTGTGATCAAAAAATTGGCTTTAACATACGCCTTGCCCTTTGGGCCAACCTTCTTTGCGAGTTTGGGGTTTTTTAATATCTCAACGATGATTTCAGCGAATTCCTTAGTGGCTTTCGGGGGCGCTAAGAAACCACTCTCGCCATTTCGTATCTGGAGCGGTATACCTCCTACATTTGATGCGACGACTGGTTTTTCTTTCCATAAACCTTCAGTGACTGTAAGACCAAAACCCTCTCTTAAGGATTTTTGTATGATGACGGCTGCCTTACGTTGAAGCGCATTTACCAGGATATTATTGAGCGATGTGATGAGTATGATATCACCATTCCTGGCGTGATTATTGGCTTTTTTCCGAACCCGTTCGTATGTTTGAGTGCCTTCCGGATCATCAGTAGCAGCACTGCCGCAGAGCACCAACCGGCAGTCAATTTTTTCTTTAACGAGTCTGAAGATATCGATGACACCTTCGGGGTCTTTCCATTTATCAAAACGTGATATCTGGCAAAGAAAAGGTTTGTCGGTTGGGACCTTGAATTTTTTTAGAGTTTTCTCAATTGTTTTTTCGGAAATCTCCATGTTCTTTGATGACAAGGGATCGATTGCTGGATGAATTACCCTTTGTTCAACAGGCATCTCTTTTTTCCGGTATTGTTTATGTGAGACTATTACTAAATCATATCTCAAAATATGGTTCTTAAAGAAATCCCAGAGTTTTGCATTTGGATCTGATAGATCGACATGTACACGCCATATCCAGGGTTGCTTTTTCTTGTAGAATTTAATGAGGGGAAGAGGCTGCGAGTCGTGGACAATAACACAGTCGTGGTCAATATGGGTATAGGTTGAGAAATCTTCATTTGCCTCAATGTAGAGCTTTTTCTTCATTTCAGTAAGATGGATATCGTCGCCTTGCAGGGCATTGTGGAATTTTTTGGTTATATTGAAAAAGTCAGGAGAACCGCGCAGTTGACGCCAACCTGTTTCTGCACCGGCATCATTCAATAGCGGCACAAGAGCACTCAGCATTTCTGCGACACCGCCTCCATAATATGTTGAATTGATATGCACGATAGATTTACCACAGAGCTGCCGGGCGGCTTTAAAGATTTCAAACATTACTTCTTGATCAACGATCTTTGCGTAATCATCTATTCGGTAAGCCACGGAAATTTCCTCCTTTGATCATTGCCTTTAAGAGTTTTCTGACTGCTGGCGGGTCGTCAACAGTATAACGCGCTTCTGAAACACCGTATCCAACTTTGATTGAGTAAGCGCCATCCGGCAGTATTGAAAAAACATCTTCGTCAGTCCAATCATCGCCTATCGCCAATACAAAATCCCACTTTTTGCTTTTAATCCACTTTAATGCTGCACGTCCCTTGTTTATACCGGAGTTTTTTATCTCTATTACTTTATTCCCATCGAGAACACCCAAGTTAAGGTTACCAGTATGGTATCTCAGGGTTTCTTTTAGTTCACCGGATCTGATCAGTGCCAATTTGGGGTCGGCTTTACGATAATGCCAGACAAGTGAATATTCTTTTTCTTCAATAAACGAACCTGGTGTTCGATCGACAAAAACATCTAATATCGGCTTGATCTGCGCCTTCCATTTATTTTCTAACCGTTCGATGAGTTGCCATTTTTGACTTTGGTCTTTTAACCAGATACCATGTTCGGCAATCAGATTAATCTTCTGGGAATTGAACCATTTGTCGAGTGTATCCCGGCGACGTCCGCTTACAATTACCAGTACGTTTCTTTGTTCGCTTGTCAATTTACGTAAGATTTTATTGATTTCTGCATCAGGGCGAGCATCATCAGGATTTTCACTGAAAGATGTTAGGGTACCGTCATAATCAAGCAATATTAGTCGATCCTTGCTCTTTACGTAATCTCTGATAAGGGTGCGCGTGATGCTGGAAGTCAGTTTGCTAATGTGTGAGTCTGCTTGCACTCGCTTTATATGGTGTAGTCTTTCCATAAAATCGTGTGCCCATCGTTCGATGCTGTACCGTTGTAAACGTTTTTGCATTACTGTATTACGACGTATCTGTTCTTCACTTGACATGTCTAACGCCTGCTTGATCGCTTCAGCGATTTGCTCTTTGTTATTCGGATTGACAATAAGTGCTTCACCTAATTCTCGAGCAGCTCCAGCCATTTCACTGAGTATCAGAACGCCTGTTGCATCGGGTTTACTTGCAATATATTCTTTTGCGATTAGGTTCATGCCATCGCGCAATGGTGTGATAAGTGCGATATCTCCAATTGAGTAAAGGGGAACCAATCTGTCAAAAGGTATGAGGCGATACAAATACCATATCGGTACCCAGCCTATGTCGCCATACTTACCATTGATTCTACTGATTAGCTCATCAACGTGTTTTTTTAATGCGGCGTACTGCTCAACACCAGTACGCGATGGTACTGCAACGAGAATGAGGGTTACCTTTTTCTTGTATTCGGGGTTTTTTTCCAAGAAAAGATCAAAGGCTTCTAACCTTTCAGCAATACCTTTTGTGTAATCCAAGCGATCGATACTGACGATTATCTTACGATCGCCCAGTCTTTTTCGTATTCTTATTGTTTCTTTGTGAATGTATGTATTGCCGTTCGCCTGATTAAATCTATTGTAATCTATCCCCATGGGGAAAGCATCGACCATGACCTTACGCTGAACTGTATTTATTTGTCCTAATGTATATTCATACCCGAGGAGACGACGGGTACTTTCAGCAAAATGATGAACATAATCATGCGTGTGAAATCCAATGAGATCAGCGCCTAAAAGACCTTGGATTATTTCAGTGCGACAAGGCAGGAGTCGGAAAATCTCGGAGGATGGAAATGGGATGTGTAAAAAGAAACCTATGGTCGCATTAGGGTTTTTCTGGCGCAAGAGCTTTGGTAACAGCATAAGTTGATAATCATGGATCCAGATTCTATCGCCCGGCTTGGCGATAGCACTTACTGTTTCACAAAACTGTTCATTGACCCGTTTGTATGCCTTCCAGAATCTTTTTTCGTAGACAGCATGTTCAGTAAAATAGTGGAATAACGGCCAGATAACTTTGTTACAAAAGCCATGGTAATAGTTTTCAACATCATAGGGTGATAAGAAGACAGCGTGACAATTTTTGCCAGCCAATTTTCTTTTTACTATTCTTTTCTCCGTTGCATCCTTGCCAGCGACATAACCTGGCCAACCGATCCACAGGCTCTTGTGTGATTTGTGGAAAGTGTCAAGACCAGTCGCAAGACCGCCAACACTGGACTGTAACTTCAGACTGCTTCCCCTTTTAGTTACGGTAACGGGAAGTCTATTTGAGACAATTAGTAGTTTAGCCATGATAATATAGTCATTGAAATAATACTCAGTTTATACTATTAATCAAGGAAATCTAACATGCTCCAGTTACTCCAGCTCGCTCCGAGGAGTTATGGTGGTCTAATATTCTTTCAATTGCTGCCAGATTTGTTTAAGTACCGCCGTTGTATTATTGTCTACATGCATGGTTAGAGGTACACCGGCGACTATTGATTCAATGACTGATTCATCGTATGGTATTTGCCCGAGGATCGGCGTTTCAGTATTGTGACACAGATCCGAAATTTTTTTAGTGTTGTTCATGTTAATATCGTACTTATTTATTACACAGGCTGCCTTGATACCAAGGCTATTAGCAAGTTTTAATACCCGTGTCATGTCATGGATCCCTGAGAGAGTTGGTTCAGTAACAATTAATGCAATATCAACGCCCGTGAGTGATGCAATAACTGGACACCCAATACCGGGTGGTCCGTCAATTATTACATATTCCAGATTGTTTTTTTGCGCGATTGCCTGAGCCTCTTTTCTAACGGTGGTTACGAGCATCCCAGAGTTGTCTTCAGCAATACCTAATTTAGCATGGACCATGGTACCGAATTGCGTTTCTGAAATAAACCATTGTCCTGCTTCATGTTTGGTCATGAATATGGCACTTACTGGACAAACATGTGTGCAGACTGCGCAGCCTTCACATGAAATAGTATCAATAAAAAAGTGGTAAGTAGGAAGTGGGAAGTCAGAAGTGGGAGATTGTAACTTTTTGGGTTTAAGCTCTTTATATTCACTTTTACCTTCTACCTTTTCACTTTTAACTTTCAAAACTGCACCGTATCTGCAGGCTTTAACGCACTCGCCACAGCTCGTGCATTTCTCCTGATCAATAACTGCTTTTGGTAATCCAGTGAAGATCCGGGTTTGTCTTATTTCGGGGTGGAGCAAGAGGTGGAGGTCAGCTGCATCAACATCACAGTCTGCAATGACACTTTTATTGGCGAGGACTGCTAAACTTGCGGCGACAACGGTTTTTCCAGTACCACCTTTTCCACTAATCACCAAGATTTGCTTCACGCATTGCTCACAATTTGTTCATGAAGTTTTGAGAATGCAATTTTGTATTGTGGGTTGACATGGAGCAGGGGGGTTCCTTTGGAATAGGCAACGGCAATCTCTCTATCCAAAGGGATGCGCATCAGTATAGGGATGTGTTCTTTTCTGCAATAATCTTCTGTTTTCTTATCGCCGACGCCGTCACGGTTGATTACGACCCCAAATCGCAGATTCAATACCCGGAGCGTATCAACAGCAAGTATCAAGTCATTTAAGCCAAAAGGTGTTGGTTCAGTTACCAAAACAGTATAATCAGAGCCTTTAACTGCCTCGATCACTGGACACGAAGTTCCAGGAGGAACATCTATAATAGTGAATTGGTCAAATAATAACTGGTTATTTGTCTGTTTATTTATTTCTTCCTGTTTACCAGTTATTTTACATCTTTGTGCTTCTTCTTCAGTTTCTCCATTTCTCCGTTTCACCGTTTCACCGAAAGTTTTTTGTTTTATTTCTCTGATAAGTGGCGGTGCCATTGGTTCTCCAATGTTCAATTTGCCGTGTATAAATTCAATTGTACCTGCATTTCCTATTTCTAAAACGCCGATTTCCTTACTTTTTTCTGATAATGCATTTTCTGGACAAAGGAGTGTACAACCGCCACAACCATGGCACAACTCTTCAAAGATAAGGACCTGTTTTGTATTTTTAACAACGGCTATTGCGTTGTACACACAGATATCAGCACATTTGCTACAGTATGTGCATTTTTTTGTATCAACTACTGGGATCTGAATACCGACTGATATGGTTTTGTTTATTTTCGGCTTCAAGAAAATCGCTGCATTGGGTTCTTCCACATCGCAATCGAGAAATTGAATTGGAGGATGGTTATCTTCGTTAGATAACCAAAGCGCATAACTGGTCGCAATTATTGTCTTACCAGTGCCGCCTTTGCCACTCGCAAATGAAATTATCATTCTATCTGAATGATTTTACCAACCCCAATATTCAGGAAATTGTCTTTGTACTCATTGGCGAACAGCTCTCGGCAACGGTCGCCACTACAATGACATGGTCCGGCATTTAGAACTTTCAGTCGTCTGAATTGGGCAATGATGTTTTTCAAATCAGAGTCTGTATAACCCCCTAAATGAAAGCCGCCAAATACCATATTGATTTCTTGATTAAAGCGCTTTTGTACGCTTTCGATAATGTTGACAATCCCGGGATGTGCACAGCCAGTAATAATTACCAGCCCTTTCTGAGTTTCGATAATGAGCGATTGTTCTTTTATTGTTGTACCAAGTGTGCCACTAGTGTGAATGTGAGAACATAGCTTTTCAGCAGTATGGCTTTCAATGAGATGTGCACCTTTTGATCGGGCTATGTCCTTAATGCCATTTGAGAATGATGGTAACATGTAGACATCGACATTGGATTTTTTTTCTAAGAAGCTTTGCAGACCCCCAGTATGATCCCAGTGGTCGTGTGATATCAGCAGTTTATCAATCTTATTGGGATCAATTCCAAGGTATTTCATATTATCAAGCAGTATTTTTCCGTCACCACCAGTATCAAATAGAAGCGTATTTTCAAATCCTTCAATAAGACATGAAAATCCCCATTCGGTTTTTAGCTCTGGATTATGAGGATAATTATCAAAAATGATTGTAATCTTCATTTATTACTCCGAACATATAATAGTTTCAATTATGTTGTGGAACTTGTCATTCCGAACTTGTTTCGGAATCTCGATAAAGTGAGACTCTGAAATAAATTCAGAGTGACAATAGTGTAACATGCTAACGAAATTCACTGAAACTATTATATGTTCTCCTTAGTAGATATTACTGAATAGTCTATCAAGCCTCAGGGAAATCCTTTTCACTTTTTGGGGGAGATTAACGGGCATAAATGCCTTTTCCAGTTCGATTTATTAACCTCTTTTGCAGATGCCGTCATCTGAGCATGGTGGGGTATCACATCGTTCGGTTCTGCCGCAACATGTAGTTCCCTTGGGATGCGAGTTTCCCATTATAACTGCACCGGGTGCTGAAATTTGTTTAGTTAATTTTTTTGAACCACAATGTTCACATACCGGGGTTTCTTTATGATCTTTGCTCTTTAGTAATACTTCAGTTATTTTATTGCAATCTTTACATTTATATTCGTAAATGGGCATAAGTTCTCCTAATTGTTTGAGAGTGGACAGGTACCTGTAGGACAGCTTGAGCTATTGCCAGACGAGGATTCACCCATTCTTACGCCAAAGGCTGCAAACTGTTTTTCCAGGTTTTTGCTGCCACATTTCTTGCATTTTGGTTTTTCTGATTTGTTCAACATCAGAAAGTCAAAGACTTCACCACAGTCTTTGCACTTATATGTGAATATGGGCATAAGAACCTCCTTAAAATAAGGATACCAGGCTATCAGGATATCAGGGAATCAGGACATTATTTGATTTTCTTATCCTCATATTCTGGTGTTCTGATAACCACATCCTGATAATCTGATTTCCTGATGTCCTTTATTTCATTATTGTCTTGTCATTTTTGCGCCGCATTTAGGACAAGTCATTTGATTACAAGGGGTACCCGCTTGATGGGGCATAGTTGCACCACATGAAGGGCAAACACAGCTGCCGCCTGGCCCTAATGCGCGACCACCCATTCTGCCACGACCTTTTCCTCGTCCTAAACCTCTGCCTGTTCCTGGACCCTGTCCGCTAGGACCTGTTCCATCACCTCTTGGCATATATACCTCCTTGAAATAGGGATACCAGGCTATCAGGATATTAGGGAATCAGAGCATTATCTGATTTTTTTGTCCAGATAGTCTGATGTTCTGATATCCACATTCTGATAATCTGATTTCCTGATAGCCTTTTTTTTCGTAGCCTTTTACTGCCATCTCGAGCCTTTTTAAACGCCTTCTCATGCCTTCTATTCATCATGATGTTCGCATTTACCCAGTGCTCGTTCACAGAGCGATGCACCGCCTTCAAGTGTACCATTGAGAATTCTTTCTATGACGCCGTTAATATCACCAGTTATTCCAAGTACCTTTTCGATATTATGTTGATCAAAAAGGCCTTGGGCTTTCATGCCCATACCACCGGCGATTATACACTCAATTCCTTTTTCAGCAAAATATTGTGGAAGAAAACCAGGTGAGTGGCCGGGATTTTCTATGACCTCTTTGTTTTTAAGCTTGCCATTTTCAAGATCGAGGATTGTAAAATGTGGGCATCGACCAAAATGCGCGGAGACCTGACCTTGGTTAGTTGAAATAACTATTTTCATTTGTACTCCTTATTTGCTATTGTGCAGAATCTTGTCGACAATTGCAGCAAATGCCTTGGATGCATCAGATTCAGGTTGGTGAATTATGAAGGGTTTGCCGTCATCACCCAACTCGACTATTTTGGGGTCTATTGGAATTCTTCCCAAAAAAGGTACGCCAAGTTCTTGTGCTGTTTTTTCTCCGCCACCTTTTTTGAAAAGATTTATTTGTCCACCACAGTGGGGGCATACCATGCCGCTCATGTTCTCTATGATTCCGTGTATTTTCAGATTTAGCTTTTTTGCGAAATTCACTGCTTTTCTGGAGTCAAGAAGAGAAACCTCTTGTGGTGTTGTTACGATTATTGCACCAGTTGCAGGTATCAATTGGGCAATTGAAAGTGGTTCATCTCCAGTCCCTGGCGGTGAATCGATAACCAACCAGTCAAGATTACCCCAGATTACATCGCCAAGGAATTGCTGGATAACTTTCATTTTTAAAGGTCCGCGCCAAATAACTGGAGTTGCGGTGTCTTGTAAGAGAAAAGCCATTGATACCAGCGCGAGGTTTTTCGTAATTGCAACTGGTAGTATGCGGTTATTACCGGCAGATTCTAATCGTTTTTCTTCAACGCCGAGCATCTTTGCTAAGTTTGGACCATGTATGTCAACATCCAATAGACCGATCTTAAGTTGTTTTTCACTGAAAGCAAAAGCAAGGTTTGCGGCAACAGTGCTCTTTCCGACCCCACCTTTGCCTGAAAAAACGAGTAATCTATTCTTGATGTTGTTCAATGTTTCTGCAATTTTCTTATCATCTTCAGTCTTTTTTTCCTGTATCATTTTTCCTTTATCAGATTATACTACTTTATTTTTTGTTTTCAAGCTCTTTTATTCTTTTGCTTATGGTTTCGAGTTGCTGTTTCAGATAATTTGCCTGCTGCTTAAGCATTTGCAATTCCTGCTCTGGGTTTGGCTGGGGAAAACCAGGTTGTGACATTGGTGGTTGCTGCATTGGTTCTGATCCATAGTTCATGCTGCCGCGTCCCATTCCGCCACCCATGCCCATTCCAAAACCAGGACCTTGTGAGGTACCATATCCCATTCCATAATGCGACCCTACATTTGGTCCAGTTATTGGATTGAGCTGACCTGATTTATAACGCTCTATTGCCTCACTTACTGTTCCTACAACACCGGTGATGACCTTAGTCCCGGCTGCCTGTAGGGTTTGAAACGCATTTGGACCGCAGCTTCCAGTGAGCACCACTTCAACCCCTTTATTTGCAACCAATTGGGCAGATTGAATCCCTGCACCGCCCATAGCATTAACATTAGGGTTTTCAATTGCCTCAAACTGCATTGTATCGGTGTCAACAATCAAAAAATATGGTGTGCGACCAAATCTCGGATCTACATTGGAATTTAAATCAGTTCCGGCAGATGTAATGGCTATTTTCATGTTATCTCCTTATGTTTTATTTGTTTTACTCGATTCTATTTCCTTAATTCTTTTTCTTATGCCCTCAAGTTCATCCTCTAATATTTCTGTCTGTCCTTTGAGCATGTCCAGTTCATTCACCGGGTATGCATTGGTATCATAATAGGGATTGTCTTGTGGATAACCAACAGGATAAGGGGATGCATAATTAGGATAATAGGGGGTAGTTGATGCATACTGATTCGCATTAGGCGTAGCCCACCACCATCTTGGCAACCAGGGGAAATTCCTGCAATAAGGATAGGGATTACCCCGACCCCAGCCACGTCCAAAACCTCTTCCAGAGCCAAATGGCATGATTACCTCCTTTTATTGGCTATCACCATCCCCAACCACGGAACCGACGACCTCCACCACGGCCACGCCCGAATCCTCTTCCAAACCCATATGGCGGGGCATAGGGGATCCCGGCATAGGGCGTGGGATACGGTTGTCCATAATTTCCTGAGCCTTGATATGCATAACCATAACCCTGATATGCGTTAGGGTAACCCTGATACGCATTAGGATAACCCTGATACGCATTAGGATAACCTTGATACGCATTAGGATAACCTTGATACGCATTAGGATAACCTTGATACGCATTAGGATAAAAACCTCTACCTCGGCCAAATCCAGGAATTGGGTTAGCAAATCCTGGAGTCTGATTACCTGCGCAGTATCCTGCTGCGCGTCCAGTCATTGGTCCAAGACCCATTGGACCTGTTCTATCTCCACCTGGCATAATAGCCTCCTTTCAATTCAGCCAAGGGCTGAATTAAGCTGATTCCCGCGGATAAAAACGCGGATTCACACTGAATACTCTTTAACTGTGTATCTACTCTCATCTTCTATTGCTACCTATGAACTGATGAGCGTTCTTCTTTTCTCATTATATTTATAAGCAATATCCGTGCCAGGTAGAGTGCATAGGGCAAAGGGTATAAAGCATGGGTAATTTCCATGAAAAATAATGAAATTCACATGTTTATTAAAGTATATAGTTAACATCTATTATACTGAGGTTGCTGTAGGCTTGTCACATTATTGAAACATAAAAGATTTTACTTGATAAAGTGCTGTAATATCGCAATATATTATGTTTCAAAAAAGTAACATATGTCTTTTATGAAACAGCTACATATAAATACCAACTTACCCACGCCTTTAATTTATTGTAGTTACCCAATTTATTGGATTTTGTTGTCAAAATGCCTGATAAATCAGGCAACTACATTTTTGGGGGGATTACTGATTCCAAGATTTTCTCAAGCAAGGTTATAATTCATAACCTCAAAACTTGCCGTTCATTCTGAATTCAGCCATATCAAACCAGAAACCGGTATTAGTTATATTGTCATACTCTGAATTTAACTTTTCCACAAACCATGTACATTACAATATTCACGGGCCGTTATATTTTGTGCGTCTATCTTGAACATAGCTTCAGGTTTTCCGCCAGGTTTCAAGAACTCACGATATGCCTGTCCATCAGCTATTAGCTCAATCCACTCGATATAATGTTTTTCTTCCATAGGATGGAGTATACTACCAACTGTTACCTTGATACCATCTGTAGTTTTTTCTATTATCGGGACATGTTTTTCTTTTGCTGCATCAACTGTGTTCTCTTCCATAAGTTTCATTGGTTGATTACAGCAAATAAGTTCTCCAACACCTTCATGCAGGACCTCTACTATATTTCCACAAACTTCGCATTTATAGATTTGCAATCTTTTAGTCATTTTATATCTCCTTTTCAACCTGAGGTTGAATCCATGGTCCACAACAGCAGTAGCAAGCTACTGCACTCCAAAACCCAATCCGCCTCTAGTATGACTATCATTGTCTAATCTGTATACCCGCAATTATTCTATTGTCCTTTTGATCTCTGATAATTTCACAAAGTGTCTCCGTTCTTCTTCTATGATACCCTCAATTATTTTCCTCTGATTCTCAGAGACAAGATTTTTTATTTCCTGGTAATACAAGATAGAATCCAATTCTGCATTTATTGCATAATCAAGCGCAGCGCTTATATCTTTGATATTTGCTATTTCTTCATCGAATTTTTTCTGGGTGAAGATGATATTATCTGCATAGGCACGTAGATAAGCAAAATATTCTCCTGGGAAAGTCTCAAATGGTTCATATTTTTCAATTTTTGAGACCATTTCTTTATATATTTTCTTATGCTTTATTTCTTCATCCGCGAGAAACGAGAATAATTCTTTTACCTTTGTTTCATCAAATTTTTGAACCATCTGCCGGTAAAATTTTTCGCCATTTTCTTCTATCCTTATTGCAAACTGAAATACTTCACTTGGTTCAAATAAACTCATTTTAACCTCCTTTATGGAATGATATTTATTCCTTTATGTTTAGCAAGGATTTCATCTGCCAGTTTTTCTAATAATGTAAAGTCATCTTCTTTTGGATATCCTTTTACGATTACTGGTGAAATTAATTCTACTTTAAGATTGCCAAGCATACCTGTGATTGTATCGACCATTTTCCCACCCCAACCATAAGAGCCAATTATCGATGCAAATTTGGTCTTTGGTCTTAAGGCATTGGCAAGGTATGTTGCGTAAACTGCGGCTGGATGTGGACCGACCAGCACAGTGGGAGAGGCAATGACTATGGTAGCAGCGTCAACAAGAGCCTTTGCCAATTCTCCAATATCTGTTTTTGTTAAATTAAATGGTTTTACAGTTATATCTCTTTTTATTAAAGCATCCACAAAATATCTTACCATTTTATCAGTACTGCCGTGCATTGAAACATAGGGGATAATTACTTCATTTTTTACGTTGTCAGAAATCCAATCTTTATAAGCATCAAGAATAAATTCTGGTTTGTTATGAATGGGACCATGACTCGGTGCGATCATTTCAATCTCGAATTGTTTTAGTTTTTCCATATGTTTCTTAATGTTATTTCTAAATGGCATCATAATCTCTGCGTAATATCGTTTGGCTGCCTCATATACTCTTGCCTCATCTGTTGCATAGAGATCACTCGTTGCAAGATGTGAGCCGAAAAAATCGCAAGGAAATAAAATTTTATCTTCCCGTAGATAAGTGAGCATTGTCTCAGGCCAGTGAACCCAGGGTGCCATGATGAACTGGAGAGTTTTATTTCCCAGGGATAAAGTGTCGGTATCATTTACTACTACAAATTTATCTTCAGGAATCAATGATAAATCCATTAGCATCCCTTTGCATTTTGCATTTGTTACTGCCTTGGCATTTGGAAACGCTTTAAGTATTTTAGGTATAGTACCTGAGTGATCCTGCTCAGCATGGTTAGCTATAACATAATCAATATTATTTACGCCTAATTTCTTCAAATTATCAAAGAGTTCATTTTCTTTAGGTGGGTCAACCGTATCGATCAGCGCTGTTTTTTCATTACCTTTTATAAAATATGAATTATAGGTTGTGCCATCAGGCAGGGGTATGAGTTCATCGAACAGTCTTCTGTCCCAATCAATCGACCCCACAGTATACACCCCGGGTTTTATTTGGCGCACGGTCATTATTAGATCTCCTTTTCAAACTTATCTTTTCCAACACCACAGATTGGACATACCCAGTCATTTGGTAATTCTTCAAAAGTCGTGCCGGGTTTTATACCTGAATCCGGATCACCTTTTTCCGGATTATATATATACCCACATACTGTGCATTTGTACTTTACCATTTCCGACTCCTTTTTTTGTTTATCTGGTTCTTCATTGATGTATGTTGTTGCTGTTTTCGGCGCCCTACCTCTTAATACTTTGTGATAGTATTCATAAGTTAAGGGTTCTTTATCATTGATTATTTCCGCATCCATTAATTTTCCAACAAATAATGTGTGTGTACCAGTATCCATACTGCCCGTGACTTCGCATTCTAAATATCCTATTGTATTATTCAAAACTATTGGGGCACCTGTTTTACCGATTTTATAGTTAATATCTTTGAACTTTTCAATATCCCTGCCGCATTTGAATCCGAAAAGTCCGATGAATTTCATCGTGGCTTGGGTGGATAGAATAGAAACAGTAAAGACTTTACTTTCCTGAATATATTCATGAGTAAGATTATTTTTATTAATACAGACTCCAATTGTTGGTGGTTCTGCAGTCAACTGGAATACAGTATTCGCAATCTGCCCATTAAACTTGCCATCCTTTTTAGAACTGACAATATAGAGTCCATAACTAATTTTCCAGAGTGCCTTTTTATTCATCGACGAGGTTACCAGTTTTCGCCTAACAATTCAAAATATGCCTTGGGATGAGCACAAGCAGGGCATTTATCTGGTGGTTCAGTGCCCTCATGAATATAACCACAATTCCTGCAGCGCCATTTTACTACCTTATCGCGCTTGAATACCCTAACTTTTTCTATGTTTTCAGCAAGAGCGAGGTATCTTTTCTCGTGTTGTTTTTCAGCTACAGCGATTGATGTGAGGACCGACGCTATCTCGCTGAATCCTTCTTCAACAGCTATCTTAGCAAATTCAGGATACATAGTAGTATGCTCATGGTTTTCACCAGCAGCAGCTGCCTTGAGATTATCTACTGTTTTGCCAATTACTCCGGCAGGGAACGCAGCAGTAACTTCTGCTTCACCGCCCTCCAAGAATTTAAATAGTCTTTCAGCATGTTCTTTTTCATTATCTGCAGTTTCTGCAAATATTCCAGAGATCTGTTCATAACCTTCTTTTTTTGCCTTTGAGGCAAAAAAATTATAGCGATTTCTTGCCTGTGATTCTCCTGCAAATGCAGTTAAAAGGTTTTTTTCTGTTTTTGTGCCTTTCAAGTTTTTCATGATTACCTCCTTTAATCAGCCAGAGGCTGATACACTCTTCTATGTGGGAAAGCCCTTCTGGGCTTGATATTCTTTTCTATGTGGGAAAGCCCTTCTGGGCTTGATATTCGCGGGCAGCCCGCCCCGCTTCGCAAGGCGAGGCCGGGGAAGCCCGCTCCCACTTTTAATCACTTTGTTTTTTTTCAACGTTATAGCCAGCATTTTGTATCTGTTCTACCACAGCTTCCTCATCAATTTCACCGTCGATTTTTACCAATTTTTCTTTACTCCTTAATCTCCTGATTATCTGATGTGCTGATATTCTTCATCCTGATCCTCTGATAATCTGGTATCCATTACTAAAATACCTGTTCCACTGCTTTTACTTCAGAAATTTTTTCTTTTAATCTTTTCTCAATAGCCATCTTAAGAGTAACGGTGCTCATTGGACAACCAGCACACGCACCGGTTAGCTTCACCTTTACAACACCATCCTCGGTAACATCAACTAATTCAACATCACCGCCATCTGTCTGCAAACCTGGTCTAATTTCATCCAGGACTTTTTCGACCTTATCTTTCATGTTTCCTCCTTAAAAATATAAAATACCTAAACCCAGCTCGTTTGCAACGGGCTTGGGTAAATGCCTAAACCCCGTTAGATGTTTACCCCGTTGGAAAATATTGGCCTTTAGGGTATGCGATGTTGAAGAATAAATAAAGCATGGTTTCCTACGGGGTGTACTATCTAAACGGGGTAAACCCCTAAAAATTTTTACTGGAGTAGAGCCTTCAGGCTCGTAAGACATAACGGGGTAAACACCCTACTCCAGATAATTAACAAATTCTCCAATTCACCGATTAACCAATTCTCCGACTTAACGGGACTAAAGCCCCTACTTCTATTTATCATCTGTCCTCTTATTTTTTTCGTTCTTAAGACAATCTTTACAAATACCCTTTATGTACCGGTGAAATTCATCTATTCTGTGTCCGTATATTTGTTTTCTATTGACAATAGGACATTTAATATTAATATCAATAATTTTACCACATTTTTTGCATAGAAAATGGTGATGGGGCATAGTAACAAAATCATATCGGACCTCTGTTTCTGTAATAGTCACTTTCGATACAAGACCCTTTTTAAGAAAGGCACTTAAGGTATTATAGACAGTCGTCATCGACATTGTTGGTATGTTTTTGGAGAGTGTTTTGTAAATCATTTCTACAGTTGGATGGCTGTTTTCATGTTTATCGAGATATTCGAGAATCTTTAAACGCTGGTATGTTGGCTTAAGACCTTTTTCTTTAAGGGTATTTTTTAATCTTTCCATATCTGATATTGTTTTCACTATGAACTCCACTTAATCAGCCAAACGACTGGATTAAGGATAAAGGTTGCATACATGTATTAATAACCATAATTTATGTCCTGAACGTTTTTCTTAATTTGAACTCCTGTCTTTTGCCATTGTTCCATTGCTTTACTGGTCGGAGGTAGCCTACTACACGCGAGTAAATTTCAGATTCCAAGCCACATTTCGGACACTTACTATGTTCTCCGGATAAATAACCATGACTCGGGCAAACACTAAAGGTAGGCGTAAAAGTCAAGTAGGGTAGATGAAAGTTTTCACAGACCTTACGGATTAAAACCTTGACTGTATTATAGTCGTTAACTCTTTCACCTGCAAAGATATGCAAGACTACGCCGCCTGTATATTTTGTTTGAATCTCATCCTGCAATTTAATGGCTTCAAAAATATCATCCGTAAAATTAACCGGCAGCTGCGTGGAATTTGTATAAAAGGGTTCGGCTCCCTTTTCATATTCTTCTTCATTGGCACATATTATTTGGGGATATTTTTCTTTATCTCTCTTTGCCAACCGATAGGCTGTTCCTTCAGCAGGCGTTGCTTCAAGATTATAATTATTCCCGGTTTTTTCTTGAAATTCTATTAGTTTTTCTCTCATAAAATCTAAGATCCTTAACGTAAAGGCTTGGGATTCTTTCGTCGCGATATTTTCTCCAAGCAGGTTCAGGCAAGCCTCATTCATTCCGATTAATCCAATTGTTGAAAAGTGATTTTTCCAATATTCATTGAAATGTTTTTTAACATTTCTTAAGTAGAATTTTGCATACGGATAGAGATCTTTCTCGGTGAATCTTTCAAGGACTTTTCTTTTTATTTCTAAGCTTTCTTTCGCTACGGTCATTAGTTTATCCAATTTTTCTATAAACTCATTTTCATTCTTGGACAAATACCCAAGTCTTGGCATATTGACCGTAACTACACCGATTGATCCGGTTAATGGGTTAGAACCAAAAAGTGAACCACCTCTTTTTGTTAGTTCCCTATTGTCTATTCTTAAACGACAGCACATTGATCTTGCGTCTTCTGGTTTCATGTCAGAATTTATGAAATTGGAGAAATACGGTATTCCATACTTGGCAGTCATCTGCCATAACCCATTTAGATCAGGATTATCCCAATTGAAATCTTTAGTGATATTATAAGTGGGGATAGGGAAAGTAAATACTCTCCCCTTAGCATCACCCTCCATCATCACTTCAAAAAGGGCTTTATTGAAGGTGTTCATCTCATGTTGAAAATCGTCATAGGTTTCTTTTTGCACTTTGCCACCAATGACAACACCCTGGTCAGCATAGTATTTGGGAGCGGTTAAATCCAATGTAATATTAGTGAATGGAGACTGGAAACCAACTCTGGTAGGTACATTTACATTGAAAGTAAATTCCTGTAAGGCTTGTTTCACTTCCTTGAAATTTAGTTTATCATATCTTATAAATGGCGCCAGGAGTGTATCCAAATTGGAAAATGCCTGAGCACCAGCAGCTTCACCCTGTAGAGTGTAGAAAAAATTAACCACTTGTCCTAATGCACTTCTGAAATGTTTAGCTGGTCTACTCTCTACCTTTCCTATTACACCCTTGAATCCTTGCACCAATAGGTCATATAAGTCCCATCCAACGCAGTAAACAGATAGGATATTCAGATCATGAAGATGAAGATCACCGTTGGTGTCAGCTTCTCTTATTTCCGCAGGATAGATCTTGTTAAGCCAATATACTTTACTGACCTCTGAAGAAATATAATTGTTCAATCCTTGTAATGAGAACGTCATATTACTATTCTCATTAACCTGCCAGTCAATTTGTTCTAAATACTGATCTACTATATTAACATTTGCCTTAGCAGCAATGTCTCTGATTCGGGCATGCTGATCCCGATAAATAATATAAGCCCTGGCAGTATTGCGGTAAGGAGAAGACAATAAAATTTCTTCAACAACATCCTGAATGTCCTCAACTGTTGGTATCTTGCTGGTAATTGTTTGCTGAGCCAAATTCAGAACCTTGAGAGTGAGTTTTTTTGCAATTTCCGTATCGAATTCATTAGTTGCTTCACCTGCTTTAGCAATCGCATCGGTGATTTTTTGTGCCTCGAATTTTGCTATTCTACCATCTCTTTTTTTAATCTTTTTGAACACACCATCCTCCCTTTATTGATATATCTGATAAATTAAAGAAGAATTCCCATTTGTTCATGCCATTTTTTAATACCTTACTTTTTGTAATCATTTTAAATATGTAATCATTATAATTAAAAACCAACATCTGTCAAGAGTCAATTTAAGTATAAATAGCAACAATTTACCAGATAGGGAAGAGGAAAAGTTGTCTAAAATTTCAAAAAATTTAATAGCAAGTTTTCATTTATCCTAAAATAATAGATTTTAATACGCATTATTCGCAATGACATTAAAAAAAGCCTTGATTATTTTTAATATTTTGGTATAATCGGGTAAGGTGGTTTTTTACTTGGAAAAAGCGGGTTTCAATAACTTCAATTATACTCAAACACTTTTCCATAATTTGGCTGAGATAAGAGATATTGAGTCAATAAAGCAAGGTTATGGCAAAGGATCATTTATCGTGATCAAAGCAATAAAATGAATAATGAAGGAATATAGCGGTACATCTGGAAAAGGTAGAGTGCTGGATGAATATTGAGATTTTAGGAGCTGAATCCTTGGGTGTACGAGGCCTTTGTTGTTTTGTGAAAACTGGCGATCGCAGGATTCTAATTGACCCAGGAGTAGCCTTAGGTTATACGAGACACGGTTTGCTTCCCCATCCAGTTCAGGTAGCAATAGATGAGAGAGTACAAAAAAAGATTATACAGAGGTGGTCGCAAGCTACTGATATAGTAATCAGCCATTTTCATGGAGACCATGTTCCTTTAGCAAATGCTAATCCTTATCAACTTAACCTTAGAAGAATAATTGGCTTGAATCGAAGGGTGAGGATTTTGACCAAGAATTTATCTAATTTGTCTGCGATTGAGAAAAAACGAGTAGAGTCATTACCTCAAGGCTTAAAAAAGAGTTTAATTCCAGCCGAAGAAAAAAGAGAAGGGCCAATGACTTTTTCCAAAGCAGTGCCTCATGGAAAAGCAAAAGATAACTCAGAAACGGTAATGATGACCAAATTGGATGAAGATAAAGATGTGTTTGTCCATGCTTCTGATATTCAACTTCTCAATGATGAAGCAGTTTCTCAAATTCTATCCTGGGCACCTAACATAGTCTTGGCTGGTGGGCCTCCTCTTTATTTATCTAAACTTTCTAAAAACCAAATTAGCAGAGCCTGGATAAATGCCAAAAAACTTGCTTCTAAAGTTGATATTTTAGTTCTTGACCATCATTTAATGAGAAGTTATGAAGGTCTCGGATGGTTAAAGCGGCTGTCTCTTGGGACAGGGGAAAAGGTTATTTGTGCGGCTGATTTTATGGAAAGACCCAGGATCTTGCTTGAAGCTAAACGCGAGCAATTATATAAAGATATGCCCGTTCCCGAAAACTGGCATGAGAATTATGCCAAAGGTAATGCCAGTACTAAGCCTTATTGGAATTTAGCTAAAAAACTTTACCCATTAAAAATGCTCTCGTTTAATAATAAGGGTTGCCTTTAGTAACCTATTTCTAACGGGGTTCACAAAACACATTTCTCTGTGGGTTAAAAATAAAGGAGGTAAAGAAAAATGCGTATAATTCGTTCACTTGACATCATTAATCATAAGGAGAAGATGATGGAAATATCTAAATGGAAAACAAGGCTTGAGCCTAAGCGAGAAAGACTATAAAAAGGAGAAATAATGGCTAAAAATATTTCAGAACAAGAGGTTCGTCAAACGCTATCCAAGATAAAGCATCCTGCAATCGATCATACCCTGCTTGAGTTGGGAATAATAAAAGCTATAAATGTAGAAAGTGGTAAAGCCACAATCATCTTGGCATTTCCATTCCCAAATATTCCCATCAAAGATCATCTTATAAATAGTGTGCGAGAACCAATAGAGAAGTTGGGTGTAGAAGTGGAGATAAAGGCAACAGTGATGACTCAAGAAAAGCTTCAAAGATTTTTGGCTATGGAGCAGGATGCTTGGAAAGGTGGTACATAAACTAAAGATTGAAAAATGGGGCTGAAGATGTGCATTTATTATCCAGAGTCAAAGGTTGAAGTCAACGAATTTAACACAAACCATTATGATATGTTACTGATAATACACCGTATCAACCAGGGAAAAAACGAACGCCTGTCCTCATCTTGACAATGTTAAATATATTGGTAAAATCAGATCATGAAATTGATGAAAATTTAGTATTAAAACAGATCCAGGATGCTGGCTATTCCGTTGAAAGGGAAAAAGGTGATTAAAAGTGGGAGCGGGCTTCTGCCCGCGAAAATCAAGCCCAGAAGGGCTTTCCCACAGCACAAGAAAAACGAATTCAGCCTCTGGTTGAATAAAAGGAGATGATAACCTATGAAAAATTTTTTAAAAGAAATATTCTCAGGCACAGAATTAGTTGGAACAATAAATTTAGTATGTGGCATAATCATGGCTCTCCTTTGGTCGTATTTTGCCTTGCAATGGTGGTCTGCAGCCTTTGGATTTCTCGCAGTATTTTTTTTGATTGAAGCAATTTGGCACTATGTACTCACTGATTACTTACGATACATCCATAAAGATCGACACGGGGAATGATGATTGTCCCATCTGATAATTCGAAAAATCAGAGGAGAGGACTGAATATTATTTATGCAAATCAATGCCCCTGGTGGGGATATGGGGTCAAATCTTTAGGGCATGTTGCCCAAATCAAATTCAGGTCCATACAACCCTAAAATGTCATTACGAGGAGCAAAGCGACGAAGTAATCTCATGAAAAACAATGAGATTGCCACGTCCCGCCCGTTATATATTTAGACGGTCGGGACTCGCAATGACAAATAAGGATTTGGGCAACACGCTCTCTACTTTGAACATTGATAGCCAATGATTTACAGCTATACTGCGACGGGGTAGATATTTAATTATTCAGAAACAACAAATAAGAGAGAGATATCTGGAAATTGAGAGGGTTCCTCAGAAATTATGTTCAAAGTAGACAGGCTGACCGAGAATAAGGAGTAGGGCGTTTACGCCCGTCAAAAACTGCCGAAATTTCATGAAATTTAACGAGCCTAAAGGCTCTACTCCAATAAATTTCGGCATTCTCGGTCACCCTGTAGAGATTTGACCCCACAGTTCCTTTATTTATCCCGCTTGCCATGTGTAATCTGTTTTTTTTATTACACTGTGGTGGAATGCGGAGCATATTTCACTGGGACGCTTTACGATTTTTTATCTCATATTTCTTCATTTTTCGCCATAAGGTAATGCGGGAGATTTTTAATATTTTTGCAGTTTTTTCTCGGTCCCAATGATTTCTTTTTAATGCCTCAATGATGACTTCCTTTTCTATTTCATCTATGGGGTTTTCTTTTGTTAATAATTTATCTATTAAAGGACTTGATTTTTGTTTAATATCCTCAGGCAGATGTCTTGTTTGGATTATCCTTCCTGTACAATGTATAAACGCATGTTCAATTGCATGCTCAAGCTGTCTTATATTACCAGGCCAGGGATAATCTAAGAGCAAATCCATTGCGTCTTGAGATAATTTAGTAATTGTTTTATTAAATTTTTTCCCAAATAGATTAAGAAAGTGTTCAATAAGAAGGGGAATATCCTCGGGTCTATCCCGCAGAGGAGGGATGGTTATTGGCATGACATTCAATCTGTAATAGAGATCCTCCCTGAACTTCTCTTGTTCTATTGCCTGCTTGAGATCGCGGTTTGTAGCTGCGACAACACGAACATCGACTTTCACTGTCTTAATGCCACCAAGCGGTTCGAATGCGTGTTCTTCCAATACCCTGAGTAGTTTGGCTTGAATAGATAGAGGGATATTACCTATTTCATCAAGGAAGATTGTACCAGAATCAGCTAATTCAAATTTACCTGGTTTATCAATCCTGGCATCGGTAAAAGCACCTTTTTTATAGCCGAATAATTCACTTTCCAAAAGGGTTTCAGGCAGCGAGGTACAATCCACCTTTATAAAAGGTTTATCCTTTCTTGGCGAATTGTGATGGATTGCCCTTGCTACCAAGTCTTTACCAGTTCCAGTTTCACCCATTATTAAAACAGTTGACGATGTAGGGCTGATTGTTTTCAAAAGACTGTAAATCTCCTGCATCTTTTTATCTTTGCCGATCATATTTGCGAAACTATATTTCATATTCAATTCTTCGCTTACATTTTTGTAGAAAGAAAGGTCCCTAAAGGTTTCAACCCCGCCAATTATATTGTCTTGCTCATCTATTAACAGAGCAGTGTTTACACTAATCGGCACAATTTTACCTTGGGCATTGATGATTTCAATCTCATAGTCGTAAATAGGCATTTTTGTTGCCATTGTTTTTCTCAAAGGACAATCAGTTTTGCATGTTTTGCTTCTCATTATCTCATGACATTGTTTACCAAGGACATCTTCTACTCGGTTACCAGTGATTATTTCAGCAGCAGGATTAAAGCTTGTAATGCGCCATTCATTATCAACAGTCAATACTCCATCTGCAATAGAATTGAGAACGGCAATGAGTCGGGTATTTTCCGTGTATAATTCTGCATGCAGTTTATATATCTCTTCAATGTCACGGAAATTTATAATTACGCCTACTATTTCGCCTTTAACATCTTTAAGTGATGTTGCATTTATTGAAATAGTAATTGACTTATTTTCAACATTTCTAATTTTAGTCTTGACATTAGTAATTGATTTGCCATTTTCTAAGACCTCGTCTATAGGTGATCTATGAGCATCCAGTTCACTGTTGAATACCGCGTTGAAGTTCTTGCCGGTGACATCGATCGCAAGAAAACCGGTGATCCTTTCTGCACCTTTAGAAAAGCTTATTATTTTGAAGTTCTTATCAATTGCAATAACACCATCAGAAAATGAATCAAGAATATTTTCAATATTATTTAATAACATGTCAGTAGAGAAGGCTTAAGAAGGCTGATAAAGGGCATAAGAGGACGATAAAAGATAAAAGGCTTAAGAGGGTTAAGAAAGGGTTCATATTATAGTGTACTTGTAAAGAGCAGAATTCCAAATAATATGATAAGCAGTGCACCAATTATCGAGAGTGCTGTTTGTAAAATCGAACTTACCTTAGTTCGGTTTATAAGAAATCTTGTTACGCCTTTTTTTGCCAGAATGGTTGAAACGCCAACAAGAGAAATAGTAGTTGCCATTCCTAATGCCATACACAGGGTGCTGATAATACCAATTCCCAGCATGCCCATTGAAATTGAAAACAATAGTACAATCACAGCACCAGTACAGGGGATTATGCCAACAGCAATAGCAAAGGGGATTATGCTTTTGGTGGTCTCAATGTTATCGTAGATACTTTTTCTTTCTCGTTTTCTTTTTTTAATGAGGTCGATGATCGTCTTAGACAATAAAAACAGACCTATAAGCGTAATCAAAGCATAACTTATCAACTTAATTATTCTACTTAAATCTTCGATCGGCCGTAAAAAAGATTGTTGAATGATAAAATACAAGATGAGCACAAGGATTAGTGCAGATGCAGCATGGAGAAATCCTATTAAAGTACCAACCACAATTCCCTTTTTTACTTCGGCACGTTCTGATAAAAAGTACGAAAATGTCACAGTCTTACCGTGTCCAGGTCCTAATGCATGAACCATACCATAGATGAATGTAATGAAGAAAATGATAAGAATAGGTTTTGCGGAATTTTTTTCTTTTATTTCTTTAGACAATTCAGTAATCTTTTGATTGAGACTACGTTGAAGTACAGATATGTGTTTCAGAAATTTATTGACGAAACCCGGATATTGAGTTGTTTTCCCTATTTTCTCCTGAGGTTTTTTGGAAATAAATGGATTATCCTGTGCAAACAAAAAGGACTGGGTAACTAAAACTGCTATGATAATTATTATTATGCTGTGTTTTTTCATTCTATTCCTCTGAATTTTAGGCTAATTGAATAAGGATAGATTTCACCATAATCCTGGGATTCTTTGGTGTCTTCAAAAACCTTGACTTCATAATCAATGCTTCCTTCGTTAGTGAAGCGAACAGGGTCGTCGTCCAGCGGCAATAGGTCTACATAGTATGTTTCATCATACATACATATTTCAATTTTTTTGTACGACAGGGTTGTCGGTACAACGCATGGAATAAAAAACCTATAGATAACTCTGTTATCACGCACATCCACAAAGAAATTCTCAACAGATTTAACTTCAAAGCATTTGCTGTCGATTGTTATATAAACAAAGTAATTATAATTTTCAAGGTTTGAAAATGCATCTTGCTTTGTTGTTATTATTTCACTGTTACTGAATCTACCATCTTTATCCACATCATAGTCTTGAATTAACATACTGCTATACATTTCATCAAAAATCCATTTGGCTTCTATACCGGTAAGTCCATTTTGGTCGAAAACGAAATTTACAGTGTAATCAATAAACACATGTGGGTGACTTAATAGAGAACAGGGGATAAGGAAAGCGATTAATGCGAGATAAGGTTTCTTCATCATATATGCTCTGTCACTAATAGTTATTGCCATTTTCTTAAGTATAAGAATAGAGATTGAAAAGTCAAGGACCATTCATTATTTATAAGATAAACAAACTTAACGCCATAATGAACATGCCTAAAACTATACCTGAGACCACTGTATGACCGTGTGCATATTGGTGGGCAACAGGTAGTATTTCATCTACAGATATGTAAACCATTACTCCTGCAGTGAACGCTAAAAGGGAAGCGAGGAATTTTGGTGTTAAAAATGGCATCAATATTAAGAACCCTATTAAAGCGCCGATCGGTTCTGCAATACCAGATAGAAAGGAAACGATAAATGCCTTATTTTTATTTTTTGTAGCAAAGTAGATAGGCATTGATACTGCGATGCCTTCAGGAATATTGTGGATAGCAATAGCAATCGCAATAATCGCACCAAGCTTAATATCACTAAGTGCTGTACCAAATGTTGCTAATCCTTCAGGAAAGTTATGAATGCCAATAGCCAATGCAGTAAAAAGACCGGTTCTCAAAAGAGGTTTATCTACCTGAGTCTTTGCGGTAGTAGAAGTTTTTATGAAATGATGGGGATTTTCTGTTTTAGGTATCACTATATCAATTAGACCGATGAAACCGATTCCGATAAAGAAGGCTATAACTCCCCATAATTCTCCCACATTTTTAATTGCCGAAGGTATGAGCTCCATAAAAGATATATAGACCATGACACCGGCAGAAAAACCCAAAGAAAAGGAAAGATATTGCATCTTCGGTTTCTTAATAAAATAAGCAATAGCGCTTCCTATACCTGTGGAAAGACCAGCTAAGGTTGTAAGAATTAAAGCAGTCCCAACATTTTCTAATCCGAGATTCATTTTTTGATTAAAAGTCTATAACTCGTATGATGGTGTTTACCTAATTCAAGATATTTTGTTATTGAGTATTTTATGTTTTTAACCTCAGGGGGATATTCCCTTTTAACATCTCAATTCCTACTATCCTATCCATTTTGTTTTCTGGTTATATGCAGTCTATGTTTTAGCATCAATTCTTTATGCATCAAAACAGATAGAATGATCTGTGCAATCGCAAGGCACTCGAATATTAGAAGTATCGTGAATTTCTCCATAGGAAATTGGAATACTGGAATTCCCATACGGATTGTCATATGAAAAGGGGAGTAAAGAATGATAATCAATGGACCTATAACAGCCCACCAATGCGCTATAGGCCTGCTTGCTTTTTTATACTCTTTGAAAGAACCAATTCCAATCAAGATTGTCAAACCCGCAGCAACAAAGCCGAGTATCAATCCGCCAAGACAAACCCAGCCGGGAATATAGTAAATCAACTTGGATATAAAGTAGAAGAAGCCAAGCAACACGTAGATAAAATATATCTTCTTTTCTATAAACCTCATGATTGTTCCTCCTTTAGATAATTTTCTTTAATTTTTCCGCAAAATCTATTGCTTTATTTAAATCCTTTCTATTAGGTCTGTTTTTACTTATTCCACCAATAAGTTTAAATGGTCCGACTGTATCCCATCCCCGGCAATCAAACTCTCCTATAATATTAAAACCTTTTTCTAATAATCCTTTTTTCAGTGGATTATGGAAATGCAATGTTCTGTTCAGAATATTATTAATGATATTTTGCCAGCTATTCACTCCACTGGTTGAAAAAATGAATGATTTTTTACCTTTAAAGACTGGTAATTTTTCCGCAAGTTTAAATAGACTTTTATGATGTTTCCCAAAATAAATTCCTGAACCAAAACCAATTAAGTCATATTCAGAAAGGCTATCTATATCTACTTCGCCCCTTTTGTCATTCTGAACTTGTTTCAGAATCTCATATGATTTAAGCAATTCTGCATTAAGAACCTCAGCCATTGCTTTAGCAATCTTTTCAGTATTCTTATGATGTATTGAAATGTAGATTATTAAGGTCTTCATGTTCTTGGTTCTCCTATATATTTTTATTTTTTTCCTCCTTAGTTTTTTGTATTGTTCTTATTCTCTTATCCATCTATAAGATACAACATTCAAGAAGATACCAGAAATCAGTACTTTGTTCTTTAAATGCTCTCGCAAGATTTCAAGCTTCTTCTCAGGACTAAACCGCCGCCTTTTTCTGTCCATTTCTGCTCCTTCCTTCCCACCTTATTCAACTATGCCCGTTTGTCAAGTTCCATCTGAAGCAGAACAATGAAGTATTTAGTGGTGGTAATTCATTTTAAAATTCCCTCGGGTTGTGGCGATTCTGCGATCTTTAATCCCCAATATTCAGCATCTACCATTGCCGGTTCTATATCTCCGTCAACCCTGAGTCCCTCGATGACGATTTGGGCACCTCTTTCTTTAAGTTTATTCTCAAGGATGTCCACTGCTCTGCAAAAAGAATCAGGATAGCTCTCTTTATCACCTGACCCAAAGACCGCAGCTTTTTTCCCTTTTAAAGAGATTTTATTCATTTCACTGTAAAAGTCCTGAAAATCTGGTTGAAGCATTTCTACATCCTTTTGATCTGGTTCTGTTCCCCAGGTAGAGCAGCCAAGAACAATCAAATCATAATTCGCAAGTTCACTAACATTCGCTTCGGTTACATTTTTTAGCATAACATCTATACCGCCTTTTCTGAGACCTTTAACCACACTTTCAGACAGGCTTTCTGTATTTCCTGTGGTTGAACCATAGATTACAATGGCTTTAGTCATTTTTAAAACCTCCTTTCAAAGCCGAAAAGGTTATCTGTTTGCCAATCCATAAACCTTTGTTTAAGTTCCTGCTTAGCTGATCTAAATTTTTCTTTCTCTTTTTGGGTTGCAGTTTCATCGAATTTTGCCTTCTTTCTCAAATTAAAGAACTTTTCAGATCCTTCTGGAAATACTTCTTCTTTCAGCCATATCTTAATCTGTTTTCCTGTAGATTTTCGGATGATTATAAAAACACAGTTATCCAGAGAAATATTTGCGGCATCTGTTCCTTCTGGTAGTTCAAGTATAAAATCATCTCTCGTCTTTGCTCGTGTGATGAATTCAAATGCGTCTTGAGAACCTTGACCAGGAAACTTACTGATTATCCTGAAATCTTTCCTTTTTGGTATTTCATCCCCGCCTGCTTCTTCTTCAAGAGGGCGGGCAGGTTTCCACAGTTGTGATATAGCAAACTGAGTTACCCTAAAGCCAATAACAACACACGGGCATATATCTCCATGATACTTTCCAACATCCTCAAGAGATATTTCCAGTAATTCTTCTTCGTCATAGATGAAGATAGGTGAAATTTCATACCCTTGTTCAAGGTTTTGTGAGGCAATAAGTTGTTCGCCATTAAGGTAAAGAAGACCCATAGTGATTACACCTGTGAGACAAAGTACTCTTTTGGTTGTTTTATTCATATTTTGTTTCCTTTCATGCGCATGGTTTCTTCAAAACTTATTCATTTTTATGATATAGAATAAGGCCCTGGAATAAGGCGCCATGCCCATACATATTCCAATACAGTCCAGGAAAAAAGCAATAAAACCAGGGGCCATGCCATTTTTTGATCAATGGATTTTGCCCGGCGAATTTTTATATATGAAAATAAAGCAACAATACCAATAAATACAGCAGTAGGATAGGTAATCCAGTGGGTTTTTCCCAAGAGTTCAAACTGGGTTATCATAAGCATGTGTAATGTCCAGATGCCAAGAAAATGTCCAAAGGCAAAGCCGAAACGGACAGGTAAATGTGTTTTTTTAAGGAGAAAGATTGTAAAAAAGGTCAGTATTAGTAGTGCTGGTAAATAGTGCCATGAAGCAATATCAAGCCAGCCAAGATGCTCTAAGTATTCGCCTAAGAATCCCCATAATGCAAGTCCGGAAAGAATTCCCCATTGGTTAGCAAATGCAGGTTTTTCTTTTTGTAATTCGCTCATCACAAATGCGAAAATAGAGAAAACAGCAAGGAGAGTACCGATTATGTGGTAGTTTGTTTGGCTGTATCGCGAAGAGAAGACTAGAAGGATATAAAGACCACCAAAGCAAATAAGTGTGATCAAAAAAGTTTTAAACGCAAGATTTTTCATAATATTCTCCCTTCATGAAAATGAAAATCATTTTCATTTTGTGATTAAAAAAATTTACTTGTCATCAATCACAAAATCAGATTTAGTAAAGCGCCAACGAGAAATGCTGAGACAACCATGATGACGGCTGCCTTAATCATGTCGAGAATTCCCAGTTCTTTCAAAAGTATGGCAAAGGTCGCAACACACGGAAAATACATGGTTAAAACCACACTTGCAATAATAAGTTGTTTTAGTGAAAGTCCTAATGGCACAAGCATACCTACAGCAAGGTCTTTTCTTAAAAATCCGATTATCAAGACGCCCACTGCCTCGAAAGGTAAACCCATAAGCTTTGTAATTATTGGTGCAGCTATTCTTCCAAGAAATTTAATTATCCCCAGCGAATAGAGAAGATTTACAATAAACACACCTAAGAGAACAAAAGGAATTGCCTCTTTTAAAAACCATTTGATACGCATCCAAACTTTTTTTAGAAGGGCGCCGAAATAGGGGAGACGGTACGGCGGAATTTCCGTAAATATCTCTGGACTCTCGCCTTTTATGACCAGATTCATCAATATACCAAATACAAACCAGACAATAAACAGCGTTCCGAAGACCGGG
This sequence comes from Candidatus Stahliibacteriota bacterium, assembly GCA_030609135.1. Lineage (GTDB taxonomy): Bacteria > Hydrothermota > Tepidihabitantia > SM23-42 > SM23-42 > JAUVZL01. The sequence continues at coordinate 29,325 of JAUWCU010000006.1, forward strand.
AATAGCCCTCTTGCTCCATATTTTCCAATCAAACCAAAAATCATTGCAATTTGCGCCATACAGGGAATTGCAATCGCCATAAGTGTGGCGGCAATAAAGCGTTCTCTTTTCGTTTCCAAAACCCTGGTACCCAATGCACCAGGTACATTACATCCTAAACCTAACATCATTGGAACAATTGCCATACCATGTAAGCCAACCGAGTGCATTAATTTGTCGAGTAGAACTGCAAGTCTTGGTAAGTACCCAGAATCCTCAAGAAAGCTCAGAACCAGATAGAATGCGATGATATATGGCAAGACTGCAGCAATGGGGACGAATAATCCAGTAGTTAGTAATCCAAATGATTGGCCAAAATCGATTTCTCCCTCGATGAGCTGTCCAATAAGTATATTGTGAATTATCCCCTGTCCTCCTAAAACACGTGAGAATGCCATCATGACGGGCAGCCAAAGGTTTTCAAATATTGGTTCAAATACATAGCCGATTAAACCTTCTCCGATAAACCTGATAATGGTAAAAACTACATACATCACGCCTACAGCGATCGGTATACCGGTCCAGGGGTGAACAGTGAGATCACTGAGACGTTCAGCAAATGTATGGTGTTTATGTCTGATGATTTGGATTTTTTCGATAATATTACCTATTTCATGCCAGCGTTCCTCATTTTCATACTCATAGGCACCTTGTTTTGCTTCTCCTATTCGGCTTACGAGTTCTTTGATACCTTCACCGGTTATTGCAACGGTAGGTATAACAGTAATACCAAGAATTTCTTGAAGTTTTGCAACATCGATTGAGATCCCTATATGTTTTGCCTCATCCCATAGGTTCAATGCAATAATAACGGGTATCTTTTTCTTCATTAGTCGCAGTGCCAAATTCAGATTCCTTTCTAAGTTCGTGGCATCTATTACGTTTACCACAATACTATCTTTGTCTTTGATTGCCTTATTGAGCATTTCTACGGCAACTTTTTCTGCTGGTGATGTGGGATCAAGACTATAGGTACCAGGGACATCAATAACTTCTGTTTTCTTTTCACCTGAACCTATTGAACCTTTGCTGAATTCCACAGTCGTTCCCGGGTAATTTGAGGCGATTACACTCACACCGGTAAGCCTTGAAAAAATTACGCTCTTGCCAACATTTGGATTACCCATGAGCAATATTTTCTTCATCTTGGTCTCCAAGATTCAGAAATAAGTGCACAAGAGACAAGAGCACAGGAACACAAGCGATATGGCCACAAGATACAAGAAGACAGGGGACAAGAGCACATGTGTTGCATTATAAAGATTTATAGAATTTCCAGAGTAGCGCACCAGTTTCTTGTCTTAAACTCTGAAGTTTATTATGTTTTGTTTTGGTTAGATATCCAAGCTTTAAAGAAAAGTCTAAAAGATATTCTGTTTCAGCAAGAGAACCCAGAGCTATGTTTACAAATTGTCGTAATTCCCTGCGTCCCTGTCGTCCATAACCTTCGACTATATTAGTTGGTACAGACAGTGCTGCTCTCCTTAATTGAGACGTTATTCCATAAATTTCATCTTTTGGGAAATTTTTTGTTGCTATATATACTTCAAAGGCAAGTTCGTCCGCTTTACGCCAAACTATCAGTTTTTTATACCCTTTTAATTCCATTTTTTCTCTCCTTTTTTCACAAAATTTTCATTCTAAATACCTGTTCCTTGCTCCCTTGTGTTCCTTGTTGTTTGCACCTTGTGCCTTAAATCTCAACTATTACTCTGCGTGCCATTCCAAATCCAATGGCAATCTGGGTATTACCAACTCTAACAATAACTGGTCCGCGCATAATTTGCCCACTAACTTTGGTTATCACCACTCCGGGTCTTATACCCAATGCCTCTAATTTTGCCGTCATGCCACGACCGCCATGCATTGTAATAACCTTTCCACTCTGTCCCGCGTCCATCTGAGCCAAGTCAATATGAGCCATATTGGTTCCCCCTTCGATTCTTTACCTTTTTTTTCTGGCATTTTTTGCATAATCCATAGATTTGTAATTCATGATTGCTTACCATAAAGTTATGTTTTCTTGCAACATCTTTCTGGAATTTTTCTATTCCATCATGAGTAAATTCGATTATCCTTCCACATTTTATACAGACGAGGTGGTCATGATGTTGTTCTTTATGGGTAGGCTCAAATCTCGTTTCGTCTTCGTCAAAATGGTGAACAGCAGCCATTCCGCAGTCTACGAGTAGTCTAAGCGTACGATAGACTGTGGAGTAACTTATGTTCGAATCTGTTCTCTTAATTTCATTGTAGAGCTGTTCAACTGTATAGTGCCTATCTACATTGATGAAATACTCAATGATCGCCGCCCTCTTTTTGGAGAACTTGAGTCCTTTTTTCGCTCGACACTTAAGGACTTCATCTAATTCTTTTTCCTTTTGGGGACTTACACTCGTGTAGTTTGACCATCTGTTTTGGGAACCATTAGATCCTTTTCTGACTTTGACTTTCATTTTCATTATACATTATAATCAAAAATTTGCATTTGTCAAGGGGGGAAAACAGAAACTTGGACACATCGTTCAACAGATATTTCGGGGAACCCTCACCCTTTCCCTCTTCCTTAAAAAGGGAGAGGGTGTATTAATTTGGTTACTTTCCTCTCTGCGCTGTAGTTGTCCAATTTATTGGACTGCCCGATAAATCGCCTGTCTGCCTCAGGCTGAGGCGACTACAATTGGAAACGTGATTTTGTAGTTGTTTGATTTATCAAACATAGCCCGATAAATCGGGCGACTACAAAAGGGAGAGGATTCACCCTGTGTAATAAAAGAATGATTTTACGCAAAAAGAAATAGAAATAACCGATCTACCTCAAATATTGTGAAACGATATCCATAAATTGTATTACACGGGGTAAAGGTGAGGAGCTCATTTGATAAATTCAAAATCAAGGGATAAAGATGTGTCCAAGTTTCTGGTTAACTCTCTTGACTTATATTACCTGTTAATTATAATCACTTGTGGATTATGTTAAATATACATTTATCGCTCTTGTTGGTTGGGGGTTTTGGGCAATTGGCAGTAAAATGATGACCCGCTATTTCAACACTTCAAGCACCTCATTTTGGATATCTCTATCAGGAATTGTATTTTTGTCGATATACCTGGTTTTTCAAAGGGATTTGATGGTCAATAAGCATATTCTTTATGCGGTGCCTATCGGACTGGTTTCTTTGGTTGCAATTCTTGGCTTTTATAAAGCGCTGAAAATCGGGCCCACTTCAGTAGTTGTTCCTTTGACAAACATGTACGTAATATTCCCAGTACTTTATGGATTCATATTCTTAAGAGAAACGATAACTACAACGAGAATATTAGGCATAGTTTTTGCCATTATAGCGACTATTTTTCTCTCTTTATGAAAGTAATAATTTACGAAGACAACTTTGAGCAGTTCCAGCCGTTGATCATTTTTTATCCACAATTTTTCCTTAGGGTTGGCATGAGAACAATCAGCGAAAACACAGCATACTTTTTCAAACGAGCGGAAATAAATTATATAACACGTAAACTATTTGACAATAAAAAGGTGGGAATTACTGGTCCAGCCCTGTATATTTCAGCTCGAGCCATAATTAGCAAGCGTATTGTTCTTTCGGGCAAAGACATGCGATTCTCAATTGATTCCCAACCGATTGGTTTTTTCAAACAAAAACCACCTTATCCAAAAGACTTAAAGGAAATCAAAAAAACTCTTAAAGAAATAAGAACGACGCGGGAAATAGATGGTTTTCTCGTGGATAAATTGTGGGATTTGATAAAACTAAATAGTGTTATTCTCACCCGTCAGTTCGAATGCGTAAAAGCAAAACATGAAATCCCTAAACATACCTATATAATCGGCCCAAAAAGCAAGGTGTTCATTGCGCAAAAAGCTCATATCCATAAGCTTGTTACTATTGACGTTTCCAGGGGTCCTGTATACATTGATGACGACGTCATAATCAGACCTTTTTCATTTATCGCAGGTCCTTCGTATATCGGTTCTGGTTCAATCATTGATCGCGCAAAGATTATAGAATCAAGCATCGGTCCATCATGTCGTATTGGTGGCGAAGTTGAGTCCTGCATATTTCAGGGTTACAGCAATAAGTATCACGAAGGGTTTATCGGGCATTCATTCATCGGAGAATGGGTGAATTTGGGTGCTTTGACAACAAATTCTGACCTCAAAAACAATTATGGTTCAGTACGTACCAGGATAGGTACGAGAGAACTCGATTCAGGTATGAAAAAACTCGGCTGTTTTATCGGAGACCATACAAAAACGGGTATCGGTACCCTAATCCCGACCGGTGCGATTATCGGTTCTTTTGTAAACTTTTTTGGTGGCGGCATGATGCCTAAATATGTACCGGGTTTCAAGTGGCTAAGCACTACCAAACAAAAGAACTACGACTTGGAAAAAGCCATTGCCTGTGCAAGGATTGTCATGCCGCGGCGGAACGTCAAGATGTCCAAACATTACGAGGGGTTAATTAGAACATATTACAGATGTGAAGTTCGTTGTAGCGATTGACGGTGGAGCCGGTTCAGGTAAGAGCACAACCGCGAAAGCAGTTGCCGAGAGGTTAAATTTTTTCTATCTTGACACCGGTGCAATGTATCGTACGGTTACTCTGAAATACCTACAGTGTGGAGGAAACATTAAGAAAATAGATATGTTGCTTATTGAGAAGATAATAAAGAAGACCACGATTGATTTATGCCGGGAAGATCACAAAACCCATGTGTATCTTGATGAGAAGGATGTTACTCTGGAAATAAGAAAACCGGCGGTTAATAATCTTGTTTCACCTATTTCCGCATTAGCTAAAGTGCGCATCTGGATGGTTGACAAACAGCGCGAAGTAGCCAAGGGGAGAGATGTTGTTTGCGAGGGGCGCGATATTGGCACAGTAGTGTTTCCACAGGCTCAAGTTAAAATATTCATGCAGGCTGATTTGAAGGAAAGGGCGCGTCGCAGAATTAAAGAGCTGGCTGAAAAGAATATTAATGTTACCTTTGATGAAGTGCTGGACAACCTTAAATTCCGTGATGATTTTGATTCAAGACGTGCTCACTCTCCTTTAAAAAAGGCGCAAGATGCAATTGTCGTTGATACAACACATCTTACTATTGATCAAGAGATTGACATTGTTGAGAAACTTGTACGTGAGCGGTTAGAAAATCGTACTCGTGTTTCGTAACTCGTATTCGTTATCTAAATGGGGTCTCCGTTACACGAGAGCAGGCAAATCTCGACAGGGTGACCGAGAATAAGGAGTAGGGCGTTTACGCCCGTCAAAATATGTCGAAATTTAATCACATTTAACGAACCCCGTTAAATAACTACTTTCTGGTTTGCATTTGAAGTTCCTATTGAAAAACCGCAACGGTTATTTGTATTTCTGATTTTCATAAATATACTCTTATTTAACGGGACGAGCCTAAAGGCTCTACTCCTACAAATCTCGACATTCTCGGTCACCCTGTCGAGATTGGACCCCAAAAGCAAAACTATGTATCCCGCATCTGCTTAGTAATATATTTAACAATGTCCGGGTCTGTTGAGTCAAACCACTGTAAACCAGAGATTTTATTAAACCAGGTAACCTGCCGTTTGGCAAAGTTCCTTGTTCGCTGTTTTGCTCGGTGGATTGCCTGTTCAAGAGTCAACTCGTTGTTGAAATATTGGACTATCTCTTTGTAACCGATCGTGCGCATAGCGTTCGATGCCGGGTCAAATCCTTTATCCAAGAGCATTTTCACTTCATTGACCAAGCCCTGATTTATCATTTTGGCAAAACGTTCATTGATTCTTTGGTACAATTCACGACGGGGAAGGTTCAGACCAATATAATGAGGTACGTACTTGGCTTTTTTCTTCTTTTTTTTAAGCAGTGCACTTAATGGTTTGCCGGTTATTTCATATACTTCCAAACCACGCATAATGCGTTGTTTATCCTTTGGCGTAATTCTTTTTGCCAATGCCGGGTCAATTGATGACAGTTTCTTGTAGAAGTGATCAACACCAAATGTTTCCAGGGCGGTCTGGAGTTTCTTTTTTATCACGCGGTTAGATTCCGGTAGTGCATGGAGCGGATGGAAAAGCGCTTTGATATACAAGCCAGTACCGCCACAAATGATCGGTACTTTACCGCGCTCCTTGATTTCTTCAATCTTCGATTCGGCATCACGGGCGAATTGACCACATGAGTAATTGTCATTCGGATGAACAAAATCAATTAGGTGAAAGCTAGCCATCCTTTTTTGTTCTGGTGTTGGCTTTGCCGTGCCGATATCAAGATATTTGTATATCTGCCGTGAATCAGCAGATATTATTTCACCAGAGATTTCCCGGGCAATCTTTATCGATAGATTGGTTTTACCTACGGCGGTTGATCCGACTATTGTGAGGATTTTCATTGTAAATTGTCAAGGGCGTGTTGCCCAAATCCATATTTGTCATTGCGAGTCCCGACCATTAAGAATTGTAATGGTCGGGGTGTGGCAATCTCATTATTTTTCAGGAGATTACTTCGTCGCTTTGTTCCTCGTAATGACATTTTAGGGTTATATGAACCTGAATTTGATTTGGGCAACACGCCCTCAACAGGCTGACCGAGAATAAGGAGTAGGGCGTTTACGCCCGTCAAAATATGTCGAAATTTAATCACATTTAACGAGCCCCGTTAAATAACTACTTTCTGGTTTGCATTTGAAGTTCCTATTGAAAAACCGCAACGGTTATTTGTATTTCTGATTTTCATAAATATACTCTTATTTAACGGGACGAGCCTAAAGGCTCTACTCCTACAAATTTCGACATTCTCGGTCAGCCTGTCAAGATTTGACCCCATTTAGTGTTTTTATAAATACACACCCAAGAGTGCAAACATCCCGACGACCTGGTTGTGGAAGAGGATAACAACTGCGGCGCCGATGCTCAAAAATGGACCAAAGGGGATTGGACTTTCTCTACTTTGTTTTGTTGAAACGACAAAAAGTACACCCACGACCGATCCGGATAGCGCGGCAAAAAATATCGCCACGAGGACAAACGGAAAACCTACAAAGGCTCCAATCATTGCGGTTAGATAAACGTCGCCGAGTCCCATTACCTCTTTTTTATATACCCGACCGCCAATGATTCGAATCAAGAAAATCAGACCGCCACCAAAAAATAAACCGACCAACCCCAGTTTAACATTACCACTTAATAACTGGAAGGCAATTCCAATAATAATTCCCGGCATAGAGATAATGTCCGGGATAATTTGGTGTGAGAAGTCAATTCCTGATATGACGATAAGTGAACAAAAGAAAAACAAATAAAAGAAGAATTCTACACCAAGGTCGAACTTAATAAAGAGACAAAGAAAAATTAGGCCGGTGAATAACTCAACTAGTGGGTATCTTAGAGAAATCGACTTTCGACATCCGGAACACTTACCTCTCAATAACAGAAAACTTACGATTGGAATATTTTCGTGCCACTTAATGGGTTTTCTGCAGTGAGGACAAAATGAACCTGGTCTGACAATCGATTTGCCGATGGGTAGTCGGTAGATTAAAACATTCAAAAAGCTTCCTATAGTTGTACCAAAAAGGAAGGAGAATATGCAGAGCACTATCTTCAAAAGTTTTTGTCTTTGAGATTAAAGTACACTTCAAATGAATCGAGACATTTGTGTATGTCAACAATACTTTCTGAAATTATATCCAGTACTTCAGAAACAGGATAGTCGTTGAATCTGGGCAATGCCAAAACTGCTTTCTTAACACCCGGTACAACAGATGACAATATAATATCTTTTTCTGCCAGGCTTATGAAAATGTCGGCTCTATTCAATGGATCGCGGTAGTCATTTTCAAGGATGATGCTGTGTCCTATGTCAACGGTGGATTTTGTAAGACTGTAGAAGAGGTATTTTAATTTTTCAAGAAGATTCCGGTTCGCTGGCGTTTCAAGTTGCTTGGGTGTCTTGATCATTTTTTTGATTTCTTCAATATTATTCTGAAGGTTTTTATACAACGTGGTAAAGGTCGGGTAATCCATAGTGAATTATACAGACCTCGTTTATCTTGTCAATGGTATAGCCTAAAAAACAAAGAAGGGGGAGTAAACTCCCCCTTCTTTGTTTTTGAATTATCTCTTTTTCTTGGTTGCCTTCTTTTTTCTTGTTACCTTCTTTTTCTTGGTTACTTTCTTCTTCATTACCTTTTTCTTGGTTACCTTCTTCTTGGTTACCTTCTTCTTCGCTTTAGTTTTCTTCTTTCTTGAACCGCTTTTCGGCATTATTACCTCCTTTTATGAAATATTATAACCATAATTAAATTTTTGTCAAGACTTAATTTTTTGTATTGCGCGGAAATATCGGTTAATACTTCTATATTCAAGAAAAATTGTGACTCTTGACTTATTCTTGTATCTGATTATGATTTTATATGTTTATTTCAGTGCTGTGTTTCTTGATAGGTCTGAACAGTGTATTGTTAGGTGAAGTAGATGGTGTGATAAGTCCGGCGAGTAGTTCATATTTCCTGCGGATCATTACTGTTGCCGAGCAAGAAGAAGCGATTTGTTTGATTATAAAACTTGATACTCCTGGTGGTTTAGATGCTTCGATGCGGACGATCACAAAAAGGATTCTTAATACAAAGGTTCCGGTCGTGATATATGTAGCACCGAAAGGAGCACGTGCTGCTTCGGCGGGTGTATTTATCTTGTACGCCAGTCATGTTGCCGCAATGGCGCCCGGCACCAATGTTGGTGCAGCACACCCGGTGAATATGGGTGGCGAAAAACTCGATAGTGTGATGATCGAAAAAGTGACCAACGACGCAGTGGCATACCTTAAAGCAATTGCTAAAGAGAAAGGCAGGAATGTAGCTTGGGCGGAAAAGGCAATTCGCGAAAGCGCTTCTATTGATGCAGAAACAGCAGTTAGGAAAAGAGTCTGTGACATAATAGCTGAGAATGTTGATGATTTGATTGCTAAACTGCACGGCCGTATTGTGCAGGTTAACGGCAAAGACGTCGTGCTGAACACTGAATCAAAACCCGTTCAGAATATGCCAATGACATTTAAAGAAAGACTATTATTGTTGCTAACAAACCCTACGGTTGCTTATATATTATTGCTGTTGGGTGTTTATGGACTCTTTTTTGAATTACAGAATCCGGGTACGATTTTCCCCGGTGTGGTTGGTGGCATATGTATTATCCTCGGGTTTTATGCGCTTCAACTTCTGCCGGTAAATTACGCCGGTGTGGCATTGATTCTATTATCGGCATTTTTATTCATTTTGGAGATTTACATTACATCACACGGGCTTTTGGCAATTGGCGGGATAATTTCTTTAATATTTGGTTCATTGATTTTATTCGAAAGTGATGTGCAATTTTTGAGATTATCATGGGAGGTAATTGTGATAGCGGTTATTATCGTCGCGGCATTTTTTATTTTTATTGTAAGCATGGGCATCCATGCGCAATTTAGGAAGAGAACAACTGGTAAAGAAGGACTTGTTGGTGAACTCGGGGAGGCAAAGACAGACATCACTGTTTCAGGAGGGACAGTATTTGTGCATGGTGAATATTGGAATGCAGTAAGTGATGCAACTATCAAGAAAGGAAGTAGTGTAAAGGTTATGAGCAGTAAAGATATGATTGTAAAGGTAAAAAAAGCATAATTCTGTAGAGCTTCGAACAAACAAATAAAAGAAGTGGTTATCATATTAATAATTAGTGCGTTTGAAACAACGCTCTTTCCTCAGAGTCTATTTCTTGAGGATTATTTCAATCCGGCATTGGAAGCTCGCGAAGGTTTTCAGCTCGACCTGGGAACCGGGTCGAGGTTTGGTCTGCCAGAGTTGCGCACCTATTACGTGTATTCGACGATCAAATCATATCGTTTGAGCGCACATAGTTTTGGTTGTGACCTATACCGGGAGAATATGCTTAGGCTTGGTAGTTGTTTTGGAATACGAAAAGCATGGACCCTTGGTTTTAACGTTGGTTTACTCAATAATTGGGTACGGGATAATTTCAATCGATTTGCTTATTCCTTGTGTCTGGGCAGTGTTTTTCAAACTGGCGATGTGAAAATCAGTGGCTGGGTTGATAATATTAACATGCCAAGGTTATCGAGTGTTGACTATTTGCCGCCGAGTTATTCTATGAGATTTGATTATATAACAAAAAGCAGACTCGATTTCGCTTTCGCAGTCCGCGGCATGGAGAAAAACTTGCCTTTTTTCAATTTTGGCGTTTCTTTATCACCTTATGAAATAATCCTTATCGGTGTCGGGGTTAATACGGATCCGCTTTATCTTGAATATATCTTGAAATTAAATTTTGGTGATTTTGCGTTATGCTATGCTGGAAGCAATCATCAGTACCTTGGTCTTTCACATGCATTCAGCATCGGGTTTTGTCCATGATTATTTTCTTTCTATTATCTGTTTTTTATATTGATGCTGACATTTTTGAAACTGACGAAGGAAAAGATTACGAAATTTTATTAAAGGACTTAGAAATATTGCGCAATAACCCGATAAACTTGAATTCAGCAAGTTTTGAGGAACTCATCAGAATCCCCTATCTTTCAATGACGGATTGTTTGAAGATTATTGATTATCGTGAACAATCCGGTTATTTTGCTTCAGTACGTGATTTGCTCAATATTCCGGGATTTGACCGTTTCCGCCTTGAACAAATAAAACATTTTATCACAGCTAAATCTAAACCATTCAAAGTAGCTAAGCTAACAACAAGATTGCGTGCGAAAACAGAAATACCCAAGCAACCAGGTTCGGTTGAGTACTTCACTAAATCGCAGTGTATTTTTGATGGATACAATGTTTACTTTATTAATGAAAGAGATCCGTACGAGAGTTCTTTGTTTGATTACTGGGCTTCAGGGATTATCTACAAAGACGGGCACCGAACCTTTGCTTTTGGAAAATACAACTTAGATATTGGTTCGGGCGTGGCTTTGTCACCGCTCGGTTCGTTTTTTAATGCTGCAGATTTTCGGATATTGATCAAAGAACGTGGTATACTACCGTATACTTCAGTACTGGAGAACAGTGGTTTCTTCGGTGCCGCCTTGAGCGATTCGCTATTTATGAATTTCACGTTTTTCTATTCTAATCAGAACCTTGATGGTCGAATTGATTCATCCGGCTATGGACGTTCGTTTGACGTATCAGGTGAACATACTGACTCGGCTTCTTTGGAACGAAAAGATAGAATCAATGAAGAAATAATAGGTTATGACTTGCAGTATAGGTTTAGTGATTTGCTTGTAGCTAACCGAACATACTTATGTTCTTACGACCCAGCATTTGTTTGTTCTGATTCAATGATCAAATTCTATGGTGAGACATTTTGGATCACTAGTGTTGGTGCAAAATACTATAGTGATGCTCTTGTACTTTTTTCTGAAGTCGTTCGTACTTACAAAGACCGAGTCGGTGGTCTGTTTGGTTGCACGGGTTTTATTCCGCATTTTGACATAAAACTCGCTGGCAAGTATTTCCCAGCCGGGTTCTATTCACCCAAGGGTGTTGAAGCCAGAAACAACTATTACGGTGGTATTTTAGACATTACCAATCATTGTAAATACTTTAATCTTGGAGTTGCACTCACCCTTGATTCCAAATTGGATGAAGATACTGTCAAGTATGGTCTACGTGTAAAAGTTGAAAAAAGTCTGGGCATGCTCCATGCCAAATTTCAGGTGCGCTGTAGATACACGTCGCAAGCGATCGACTTGTCTAGTTCAAGGGTATTCATGCGCCTGAAGCCGATAAAACATCTGTTTTTTGATTTAAGGCTTGAGGAAAAATATGTCTTTGAACCAGACACGATTGAAAAAGGGATATTCGGTGGTTTTGAAATGGGTATTGAAATCGGCAAAATGCGATTGCGTGCCAGGTATGGTATGTTCAAAACTGATTCATACGCTTCAAGGCTTTTTGTCTATGAAACAGATTTACCAGGTATTATTACCAACCGCATGCTTTATTACCAGGGTAATTGCGGGTTCTTATATTTTTCCTTCAAGCCGATAGATTTTTTGAAGCTAACCGGTAAGTATTCAACGATTAAACGAGATACACTCAGGCAGCAGCAAATCGGCGCTCAGCTTGATTTCAGACTATAATCAGTAACTCATCTTGACTTCTACGGTGAATATGTCTACGTAGAGCAGCCTGTCTACTCTGTGGGAAAATCAAACAACCTGTTGACAAATTATCTTACATGGATATACTATATTGTAGATCCCCGTAGGGAACCCCGCTATAAATGGCGAGATATTCCAACGGGGTAAAGGAGATAAGTGATGGTTAAAATAGGTAAGAAACTAAAGAAATTGCGGGAGCAATTAGGAATGAGTCAGCAAAAGCTTGCTAGACTATTAGGGCTTTCACGACCAACAATTTCGCAAATAGAGCATGGCGAACGAAGAATTTGCGCTGAAGAACTGGTAAAATTATCAGAAATATTCGGGTTTTCAGTTGATAGCTTGTTGAATATAGAAGAACAACCAGAAGTGATTTTGCACAAAGCTAAGAGAGGGAAAAAAGTAAAACGCCGGATTAGAATCAATGTTCCGCAAAGGAATTTGGAGAAGTTCAAAGAGGTTTTTCTTTACATTCTCAACAAGGTTGGTTCAAAACCGAATATTGGAGAAACTGTTATCTATAAACTTCTCTATTTTATTGATTTTGATTTCTATGAAAAGTATGAGGAACAATTGATTGGAGCTACTTATATCAAGAATCGCTATGGCCCAACACCAATAGAGTTCAAAAAAATAGTGGACAAAATGATTAATGACAAAGAGATCGAAAAAGTCAAGAGCGAATATTTCGATTTTCCTCAAACTAAGTATTTACCTCTGAAAAAAGCAGATCTTTCTAAATTGAGAGCTCATGAGATTGAACTAATTAACAGTGTTTTGAATAGATTGTCTGACAAAGATGCTGCTCAAATAAGCATATATTCTCATAAAGATGTTCCCTGGCTAACAACAGGAAAGGGGAAAGTTATTGAATATGAATCTGTTTTTTATAGGACTGCGCTATATTCGGTGAGAGAATACAGTGAAGCAATTTCAGAAGATTAGTCGCTTACCCGAGTTTGAAAAGGATATGAAGAGACTTCTTAAAAGGTTCAAAACATTAAAGGGTGACCTGCAAAATTTCATTGAAACCCAGCTGAATCTTTACCATAAGTTAAAAAAAGACAACAAAGGCATTTTTCAGATTGAACATCTGCAAATTGACTCCCCTGAAATCTATAAAGCTAAAAAGTTCGCCTGCCGTTCTCTTAAGGGAACAGGAAGTCAATCCGGGATCAGGGTGATCTATGGATATTATGAAAAAGAAGACATAATCGAGTTAGTCGAGATTTATTATAAAGGCGATAAGAAAAATGAAGACAAAAATAGAATATTAAGATACTGCAAACGGCTGAAAAAATGAGGTGGTATGATTTCAGATTCTTTTTATGTCAACTTGAAAGGATAATCCAATATGTTTGAATGGCTTGCCGGGCGTACGCCGATTCTTGTTTATCTCTTTTTATTATTCAGTTCATGTTTTGAGAGTTTATTCCCACCCTACCCTTCAGATGTCTTTGTTCTGGTTTTCGCATTCCTTGCTGGGCAGGGATATTTTAATCCATATTTACTTTACGTATTCGTTGTGATTGGTGCGTTTGCTGGTATAATGATACTCTATTATATGGGTAAGACCAGAGGTGATGCATTGATCCGGCTTCTGACAAAAACATTTTTGGGTAGGATCTTTCCGTTAAAAATGATTGAAAGAGCAAAGGCAGAATTTGTCAAACGCGGGGATCTCATTGTTTTACTAAACCGTTTTTTACCAGGTATGAGAGCACCACTTTGTTTTGCCGCCGGGATTGTCAAGATCGATAAGAAGAAGTTCTTCTGGTATAGCTTGGTCAGTGTTTTGGTATGGAATTTTTTCCTGGTTATGGTTGGGTTTTATATCGGTTCAACCTGGGATGAAGCGGCAAATTTTTTGAAAAATTATAACATAATTGTAGGATTGATACTTATCGCATTCTTGGCGATTTTTACGATTGTATACTTTCGGAAAAGAAAAGACAAGGGATATTAGCGCACTGTACCCTCTCCCTTTTAAGGGAGAGGGATCACCCTGTGAAATAATACTGATTGAAACTTGATAAATCCATTACTATATTCGCTACTGAACTTTCAGTCTTATTACTGTCAACCCTGTTAGATCAGAAACTTGGACACATCTTTAATAACAAATTTGAACTGCATCAACATTAATCCAAACCCATCATACTTCCCCTCCCTTGACGGGAGGGGGTAAGGGGGAGGGTGATTTTTTTCATAATTTAATACACCCCTCACCTTTACCCCGTGTAATACAATTTATGAATATCGTTTCACAATATTTAAGGTAGCTCGGTTATTTCTATTTCTTTTTGCGTAAAATCATTCTTTTATTACACAGGGCTTGCCCCGTGTAATACAATTTATGAATATCGTTTCACAATATTTAAGGTAGCTCGGTTATTTCTATTTCTTTTTGCATAAAATCATTCTTGTATTACACAGGGCCTGCCCCGTGTAATACAATTTATGAATATCGTTTCACAATATTTAAGGCAGATCGGTTATTTCTATTTCTTTTTGCGTAAAATCATTCTTTTATTACACAGGGCTTGCCCCGTGTAATACAATTTATGAATATCGTTTCACAATAATTAAG
>JAUWCU010000163.1 GCA_030609135.1 Candidatus Stahliibacteriota bacterium
GCAAAAGTATAAAATCCTCTCTCCTTGTGGGAGAGGATTCACCTTGTGTAATACAATTTACGAATATCGTTTTACAATATTTAAGGTAGCTCGGTTATTTCTATTTCTTTTTGCATAAAATCATTCTTTTATTACACAGGGCCTGCCCCGTGTAATACAACGTTTTTTGACGGTAATAAGACTGAAAGTTTGGTAGCGAACATAGTAATGGATTTATCGAGTTTCAATTAGTATTATTTCACAGGGTGAACCCCCTCCCGTCAAGGGAGGGGAAGTATGATGGATTTGGATTAATGTTGATGCAGTTCAAATTTGCTATCAAAGATGTGTCCGAGTTTCTGTAAGACTGGAGAAATCTACAGGAATTCCAAATTCTTTTTTGAAATTCCTTTTATTACACCGAACATATAATAGTTTCAATTATATTGTGGAACCTGTCATTCCGAACTTGTTTCGGAATCTCGATAAAGTGAGACTCTGAAATAAACCTGTCCTGGTCCTGAATTAAGTTCAGGACAGGTCAGGATTCAGAGTGACAATAGTATAACATGCTAACGAAATCCACCGAAACTATTATATGTTCTCCTTAGTAATTTTCTTGACTTTGCGATTTTGCTGGTTATAATAGATCTGAAGGAGGTTAAATGAAAACGTTTAGAACTGAAAAATATAATGATTTTACTAAACCCGCAATTCGAAAAAAAATGGAAAAAGCCCTTGCCCAAGTTGAATCTCAACTTGGTCGAGAATACAATATAATCATTGGCGGCAAGAGAGTGAAATTAGATAAAAAATTCCCTTCGTATAATCCTTCAAAAAAGGATGAAATTGTAGGTACGTTTCAGGAATCAGACATCGCAACTGCTGATAAGGCAATGGAAGTCGCCTTAGAAACCTTCAAATCCTGGCGCTATACACCAGCCAAAACCAGGGCAAATTATTTATTCAAGATTGCTAACATTATGCGAAAAAGGCGCTTTGAACTCGATGCATGGATGGTTTATGAATCTGGCAAGAACTGGCTTGAAGCAGATGCAGATGTTGCTGAGGCAATTGACTTTTGTGACTATTATGCAACCGAAGTCCTGAGATATGACAAGGGGCCAAAACTGCATAGCTACCCGGGTGAAAAAAACGAACAGGTTTATATCCCCCTCGGCGTTGGTCTGGTAATTGCTCCATGGAATTTTCCCCTTGCCATATTATGTGGCATGACAAGTGCTTCGTTTGTCACTGGTAATACTGTCATTATGAAACCGTCTGAGGATTCACCTGCTATTGCAGCAAAGTTCATGGAGATCATAGAACAAGCAAAGGTACCGATCGGGGTGGTGAACTTCTTGACTGGTCATGGCAAACCCGCGGCTGATTATTTAGTAAGGCATCCCAAAGTAAGATTCATCTGTTTCACGGGTTCAAAGGCGGTTGGTCTGCATATTGTCGAACAAGCAGGAAAAACACAACCCGGTCAGATTTGGATTAAAAGGGTAATCGCTGAAATGGGCGGGAAAGATTTCATAATCGTCGATTCAGAAGCCGATATTGACAGTGCGGTAAATGGTGTCCGGGCATCTGCGTATGGATTGCAAGGACAGAAATGTTCTGCCTGTTCGCGATTGATCCTTGACGACAAAATCTACGATGAATTCATGAGGAAATTTATCCCAACAGTTGAGGCAATAAAGATCGGTCCGGTAAAAGACTACGGGAATTATCTCGGACCTGTAATAAGTGAAACAGCTTATAATTCAATATTAGAATATATCAAAATCGGTAAATCTGAAGGTACTGTCGTCTGTGGAGGTGAACCGTCACCGGGTGCCGGCTGGTTTATTAAACCAACTGTTATTGTAGACGTTGAACCACATCATAGAATTTTCCAGGAAGAAATTTTTGGACCGGTATTAACAGTGACGCGCGCAAGAGATTTTGATCATGCAATAGAATTGGCAAATAGTACTGTTTATGGCCTTACCGGTGCAGCCTATACAAAGAACCCTAAGAAAATTGAAAAAGCAAAAAGAGAAGCATTTGTCGGTAACCTCTACTTCAACCGGAAATGTACCGGCGCACTCGTCGGCATTCAGCCCTTTGGCGGCTTTAACATGTCGGGTACTGATTCAAAAGCCGGCGGTCCAGACTATCTCCTTCTTTTTACTCAGGCAAAATCAATCTGCGAATACATCGGCAAGAAAACAACGAAAAAGAAGGCGAAAAAGATAATCAAGAAAAAGATTAAGCCAAGACGGAAAAAGCGGAGATAGTCAATGACCACAGACCAGATCTTCAAAACCATACGCAAAAATAAGATTCAATTCATCGACCTTTGGTTTTCCGATATTTTAGGTTCGGTGAAGAACGTCACGATCCCGGTTCGGGAATTACATAAGGCATTAAAAGGAGGTATCTGGTTTGATGGTTCATCCGTTGAAGGGTTTGGCAGAATTTTTGAAAGCGACATGTACCTCAAACCAGACCCGGCAACCTTTGCAGTCATTCCATGGAAAGAGGAGCGTACCGCGCGGCTCATTTGCGACGTCTATGCACCTAACCACAAACCTGCACCGGTTGACCCCCGTGGTGTTTTAAAAAATAACCTAAAACTGTTAAAACAACGAGGTATGGAGTACTATATCGGCGCCGAACTCGAATTTTATCTTTTCCGGCGCGATGACAATGAAGTTCTCCCTCTGCCGCATGACCGGGTTGGTTACTTTGACCTGGGCGGTGATCTTGCTTTGCGCATAAGAAAAAAGATGTGCGAACGGCTCCAGGATTTTGGCATTGGATTTGAAGCTGGACATCATGAAGTTGGTCGGGGTCAACACGAGATTGATCTTCCTTACACTGATGCCCTTAAATTGGCAGATAATGTTCTGACCGCGCGCATGATAATCAAGAAAGTGGCTGAGGAATATTATTTGCATGCGACATTCATGCCAAAACCAATATTCGGCGCTGCAGGAAACGGTATGCACATACATCAAAGTATCTTTAAAGGAAAGAAAAATTTATTCAGCAATCCAAAAGATAGCTATGGTCTGAGCATGCTCGCTTACAATTACCTTACCGGTGTGCTCAAACATATCAAAGAAATATGCGCTCTCACATCGCCGCTTGTGAATTCATACAAAAGACTTGTTTCTGGCTTTGAAGCTCCCGTGTATATTTGTTGGGGCAGAATGAACCGCTCGGCTTTAATACGGGTACCTCGTATAAGCCGGAAAAACTACGACAGCACACGAATTGAGCTGCGGTCCTGTGACCCCTCAGCAAATCCCTATTTGCTACTTGCCTCTGTACTCAGAGCTGGGATTGACGGCATGCAGCGTAATCTGAAACCGCCAAAACCTATTGAAGAAAATGTCTATAAAATCAAGTCTGATGTACTCAAGACTAAAGGAATTGACCTCCTTCCTCGCTCCTTGTGGGAAGCATTGGCGTATTTTCATCGGAGTAAAATGGCAAAGAGTGCACTTGGTGATGTCTTGTTCCAGCGTTATTATGAAATAAAAATGAAAGAATGGGACGAGTATTCAATCCAGGTATCAAAATGGGAACAAGATAAATATCTCGAACTTTATT
>JAUWCU010000084.1 GCA_030609135.1 Candidatus Stahliibacteriota bacterium
TGAACACGCATTGTACAAAAGCTTTGCCTTTGCCTGGCGTGACATGGGAAATTTTCAAGACAATATAGGGCACATCATCCATTTTTATAAGCATCCCTTTTCTAATCTGTGTCGCGTTGATCACTTTGCCTCCACCCGGAACGTACTGATGTCTCCCTTGTCAAAGATCTGGATACCTTTTTGTGCAAGACGCTCTCTAATAAAGTCGGCAAGCTTATAATCTTTTTCTTTTCGGAGCCGGTTTCTCATGTTGAGGAGTACATTTACAATGTTCGGAAAGAATTCATTGCTCGAGTTTATGCTCTCAAGCTGGTTCCAGAGATCCTGTGCTGCAGCATTGAGCAGAGTGCTCTTTTCAGGCTTCAATTGCGCCTTGACCTCACGCAATACTTCCATGACCTCGTCAATCGGCTGCTGGGGTTTGTCTTGAGCAAACCCCAGGATATTCAAATAGAACACAACACTTGCCGCGATGTCCAGACTTTCTTTTTCATAACCCTGTTTTATCAAATCAAAGATAATACCCAGCGCCATAGGTGTATTGATGTCATCGTCCATTGCCTCAGTGAATTCCTTAAGCTTCAAAGGTTCGGTTGTTTCAGGGAGATTCTCAAACCCATGGATATAGGTCTGAATTCTCAAGTAAGCTGCTTTTGCTTCATTAAGACGCGCCCGGGAAAATTCAATCTGATGACGATACTGGGTCTTTAATAGATACAACCTGATAATATTCGGACGGTAATCTTTGAGCACATCTTCAATGAGAAAATAATGGCCGGTCGATTTCGCCATTTTTTCGCCAGCCAATGTCACCCAGCCATTATGAAGCCAGTACCGGGCAAACTTTTTGCCAGTAGCGCATTCAGACTGGGCAATCTCGTTTTCATGGTGTGGAAAAATTAAATCCTCGCCGCCAGTATGGATGTCAAATGTCTCACCTAAATAGTGCATGGACATTGCCGAACATTCAATATGCCATCCTGGCCTGCCTTGACCCCATGGGCTGTCCCAATACGGCTCACCTGATTTTGCCGCTTTCCAGAGCGCGAAATCCAAGGGGTCATCTTTATGTTCAGTAGGTGCTATTCGGGCACCGGATATGAGTTCATCAATGGACTTTTTCGAAAGCTTTCCATAATCACCAAACGAACGCACTTTAAAATATACATCACCGCCTTTTTCATAAGCAAAACCTTTCTCGATCAATTTGTTCACTAATTCTATTATTTCTTCAATATGCTGGGTTGCCCTGGGGTAAAAGTCTGCTCTTTTGATATTGAGTTTGTCGCATGCCTTCATGTATTTGTCGATATTTTCCTGGGCAATCATGCGCCAGTCCCTTTTTTGTTCCTTTTGTTTCTCAATGATTTTGTCATCAATATCAGTAAAATTCTCTAAGGTTTTGACTTTGTAACCTAGGTGCACTAACCATCGCACAAGAACGTCACGCACCATATAGGCCCTCATATGCCCGATATGTGGAGCACTCTGTACAGTCAAGCCGCAAGAGTAAATGCGGACAACCTCGCCTAAAGGTTTAAAGTCCTCTACTTTCCCGGAAAATGTATTGAATAATTTAAGTCCCATTATTCAACCTGTAAATATGCTGCCGCTGCCGCGATTTTAACGAGTGGATTTGGTGCATTCATGAGTTCTTGAAATAATTTGCGCGATGCTTTTTGGCGATATTCTGCCAATGTCTCAATCGCCACAATAGAAACATTAATGTATTCATCCTGGGTTGCTTTTTCCAATAACTCCTGGGCTTCGTTTATTTGGTGCTTGCTGAGAATCTGGACGACTTGAACCCGGACAAAAGGACCTCCTGTTTCTAACCCTTGTTTTATCACTTCAACGCCTTCCTTATTGTTCATAATCAACAAAGCCTCAGCCGCAGCAAGGCGCAGTTCCCATGGAGCATCGCTTAAGGATTCCTTTATAAAATCAATTGCCGACGTATCGCCCATCTCAGCCAGGGCAATAAAACCGTGTTTCCAGATTTCAAGATTGACTCTTTCCATTTGTCGGCGTACAAAGTTCTCCATGTCTTTTTCACCGAGCCTGGCCAGCACCTTTGCCGCAGCGATCTTAACGAGAACATCGACGTCATGCAGACCATTTCTAATAAGTTGCTTTTCTTTGAATTTCTCAAGCCCAAGATAAGAAAACCTTCTTATCTTGGCTACTTTGTCCTGGGTGCCCTTAATTAAAATGTCTTTACATTTGGGATCTTCCATGATCGAGATTAGTCGGTAAGCTTCTGCCCTTGTCAACGGATCCTGTTTTCGGCTCAGCTCAAGGATGACCGGTGCATAACGGCTTTCTTTTAGATCATAAAGTGCGGTTAGAGCAGCAACAACGCCGTTTTTGTCTTCGCCGCGCAGTATTTCATAAAGCATTTTTGTACCCTGTACATCTCCTATTTTTTTCAGCCCTTTTGCTGCATTGACCCGGATGATTACAGACTCGTCGTTTATGCCGTCCTGGAGAATTTTCTGCGCCTGCTGCTTGGGCAGCAAGCCGCATGACAAGAACAATACCACAATCCCTGTGGTCATTGCGACCCAGCACTTT
Source organism: Candidatus Stahliibacteriota bacterium (assembly GCA_030609135.1). Classification (GTDB taxonomy): domain Bacteria; phylum Hydrothermota; class Tepidihabitantia; order SM23-42; family SM23-42; genus JAUVZL01. The sequence goes on from JAUWCU010000084.1 coordinate 2,575, forward strand.
ATGTAAAGTGCTGGGGAAGCAATCTCATTATATAATAGCAAGATGCGTTTTCTCATCACCCGAATTATATATAATATCAGTGTGAAGTCAATAATCCCTCAGTAATATAAACTTGGACACCTCTGTTAAGTTACTTAACAGGGTCCGTCGTATTTTGAAGTTTTGAGGTTACGAGGTTCAGAACTTCTGAACGTCTTAGCTTCTCAAGTTCATCTTTATCCCTAATCCCTTGATTTTGAATTAATCAAAGGAACTTCTCGATGCGCCCCCTTCTGTGGGACTTACTCGAAGAGTAAAATATTACTGTTCCTCTCACCTTGTTCGAGACAGGCGAGCCTTGTCGAGAACATACATTGAGGACGTTTAGATCGTTTCGTCCGTTTAGACCGTTAAGTAGTTACCCGATTCATCGGGCAGTCTGATAAATCAGACAACTACTTTTTAAGGGAGAGAGATGGAGCCTGCCCCGTAGGATGTTAATCGTACGGGGTCATTCCCCGGCTTGATCGGGGAATCCAGTTCTTTTACTATCATCAAGCATCTAGTATCCCTGATCTCGTTATTTACGATATAACGGACTTACATCTGCCGTTATGGGGTGAGGGTTTCTGCAGTAATTATTGACAAGAGAGGCATTTTCGCATAGAATAAGAAAATTGAGAACGAACACGATTTGTGTAGTTGTCCAATTCACCCACGCCCCTTATGAAGGAGCGGGGTTCATTGGACTGCCCGATGAATCCCGCAATTCTATTTATAGAATCTTAATACGAAGCGGGATAAATCACCTGTCTGCCTCAGGCTGAGGCAACTACAAATTGAATATGATGTAAGGAGGAATTAATGAAAAATTTTGTCTACAAACCCGTCTCTGCGCCCAGAGGCACAGAGATTTCATGTAAGAGTTGGCAGCAAGAAGGAGCCTTAAGAATGCTCCATAATAATTTAGACCCCGAGGTTGCAGAAAACCCCGAGGAATTGATTGTCTACGGCGGCAGCGGCAAGGCGGCAAGGAACTGGGAATGCTTTCACGCAATAGTTAATTCATTGAAGAAACTCGAGAATGACGAAACCCTGCTCGTTCAATCTGGCAAACCAGTCGGCGTTTTCAAAACATTCGAGCACGCGCCGCGCGTAATTATCGCAAACTCGCTCCTTGTACCTGCCTGGGCAAACTGGGATTATTTCAGGAAACTTGAAGCCTTAGGTTTGATAATGTATGGTCAGATGACTGCCGGCTCCTGGATCTATATCGGCACCCAGGGTATTATCCAGGGAACCTATGAAACCTTTGCTGCCTGCGCAAAGAAACATTTTGACGGTTCATTAAAAGGAAAATGGGTGCTGACCGGCGGTATGGGCGCAATGAGCGGAGCCCAACCCCTGTCCGTTACCATGAATCAAGGCGTTATCCTGGATATTGAAGTCGACCCCAAACGCATTGAAAAACGAATCAAACAAGGTTTTTGCGATGTCGTCGTGGATAACCTGGACAAAGCGCTCAACCTGGTCTTTGACGCGGTAAAAAACAAAGTACCGCGTTCTATAGGCCTGATCGGCAATACCTCGGATATTGAACCAGAACTGGTAAAACGCAATATTGTACCTGATGTGTTGACTGACCAAACCTCAGCCCATGATGAATTGAATGGTTATGTACCCGGCAATATGAGCCTTGACCAGGCAATTGTCTTACGCAGCAAAGACCCGGAAGAGTATAAAAAACGCGCATTAGAATCGATTGCCCGACAAATGGAGGCGATGCTGGAGCTTCAGAAAAAAGGCGCTATCGCATTTGACTACGGCAATAATATACGAGGTCAGGCAAAAAAGGCAGGGGTTGAAAATCCCTTTGCTATCCCTGGTTTTGTACCCGAATATATCAGACCTCTTTTTTGCCGGGGTCGCGGTCCTTTTCGCTGGGTTGCCCTGTCCGGCGACAAAAACGACATCTATGCCACTGATAAAAAGGTTTTAGAGATGTTTGGCCATGATGCGTCGGTCCGACGCTGGATTGAATTAGCGCAAAAAAAGGTGCCTTTCCAGGGTTTACCAGCGCGGATTATGTGGCTTGGCTATGGAGAACGGGATAAATTGGGGCTGGAGATCAACCGCATGGTAAAAACCAATGAAATCAAAGCGCCGGTAGTCATTGGTCGCGACCATCTTGACACCGGGTCAGTCGCCTCGCCTTACCGGGAAACCGAGTCCATGCTCGACGGTTCAGACGCCATTGCTGATTGGCCCATATTGAACGGGCTTCTCAATACTGCTTCAGGCGCCTCCTGGGTTTCTGTGCATCATGGCGGTGGTGTGGGCATCGGGTATTCAATACATGCGGGTCAGGTTCTGGTATGTGATGGCACCGATGAAATGGCAAAGCGTATTGAAAGGGTTCTAACCAATGATCCTGGTCTTGGCATTGCGCGACATTCTGATGCCGGGTATGAAGACGCCATGGCTTTTGCCAAGGAAAAAGGCATTAACATACCACTCGTCTCCTCCTCTTGACATTTTCATAATCGTTTGTATAATACGTTTGGAGAAACTCCCTTGGACATCATTCTAATTTCAAGCAAAGATAATAAAAGAATAAACCTCCGCATGAAATTTGCGTTTGTTATCCTTGCGTGTTTAGTGTTCATTGCAGTATTAGTACTCTTTTTCTATAATATCACGATATTTACGTCTCACCGCGTTGATAAAAGAAAGTTCGAACGGTTAAACCAGGAAAACCAAATAGTGCGTGCTGAGATTAGTAGAATTGAACAGGACATCGCTGATCTGGCTATTCTGATTGATAGCTTGGAACAATATGACAAGAAACTCCGGACTTATGCTTCTCTCAATCCAATAAGCAATGACCTGCGCAGCATGGGGGTTGGCGGCTCCAGTATCCTCCATAATGCTGAGGGGTTATCAACCAATGTATACAGTGACCTGGCGAGCTTGTCAAAAACTCTGGATCATTTGCTCTCACGTTCCCGACTGCAAGAAGAAAGCTTTACCAATATCATTCAATATCTCGACGAGAAAAAATTTTTACGAGAACATACCCCCTCCATAATACCGGTCCAGGGATGGTTCATGAGCGGGTTTGGCTACCGTATCGACCCCTTTACTGGTCAGGTGAAGATGCATGAGGGTTTGGATATCGCCGCACCACCGGGCACGCCAATTATTGCACCGGCTGATGGCACAGTGAAGTTTGCTGGAGAAAGACGAGGTTTTGGTTTGACTCTTGAAATAAATCATGGCTATGGTTACACGACTCTGTATGGACATTGCCAGCGGATAAAGGTTGAAAACGGAGAAAAAGTAAATAGAGGTGATATCATCGCCTATGTGGGCAGCACAGGGAAAAGCACTGGTCCGCATCTTCACTATGAAGTGCGTGTTTCCCAGATCCCGGTTAACCCTATCCACTATATCCTCACTCCATCGATTACTGATTAGAACCATATGCAAAAAATCACCGAGAAAATCAGTCTGCTGCGCAAAGAAAAGAATGCGGTCATACTCGTCCACAATTATCAGTTGCCCGAAGTCCAGGACATCGCTGATTTCACAGGTGATTCCCTGGAGCTCGCACGGCTGTCTCAAAAGCTCGACTGTAAAGTAATTCTCTTTTGCGGAGTCCATTTTATGGCGGAAACCGCAAAAATCCTCAACCCCGGTAAAAAAATTCTAATTCCTGATCTACATGCTGGCTGCCCTATGGCAGACATGATCACAGACCAACAACTGCGTCGGGAAAAGGAAAAACACCCTGGTGCCGCAGTAGTTACCTATGTCAATTCCACCGCTGAGGTGAAAGCCCTTTCAGATATCTGCTGCACTTCTGCAAATGGCGTCAAGGTTGTCAATTCACTTGGCAACGAAGAAATAATCTTCACACCTGACAAGTATCTCGGGTCTTATGTTGAACGACTGAACAAGACCAAGAAATTCTACCTCTGGTCAGGTTACTGCCCAACCCACATGGTCTTCTCCAGATCAGACATCGAAAAACTCAAAAGAGTGCACCGGACAGCTGAAGTCCTGGTTCATCCTGAATGCCGGATTGAGGTCCAGGAAATCGCCGACCGAATATGCTCAACGTCACAGATGATATCTTATGCTAAAGACAGCAAAACAAGCGAATTCATTATCTGCACTGAAGTCGGCATGCTCTATCCTTTGCAAAAAGAAAACCCTGATAAAAAATTCATTGCGGGCAGTCCCAATGCGATTTGTCCTAACATGAAACTAAATAGTCTGGAAAAAGTAGTGTGGGCGCTCGAAGACATGAAGCATGAAGTCCATGTTGATGAAGCTATTCGAAAGCAAGCACTGAGCGCGATCGAACGAATGGTCGCAATTACTTAATATCATCTGCACGAGATTTTAATTCGTGAAATATCACTGTCCCGCTGTTATCGAAATATATGGATACATCTTGGTATCCATATATTAGGTCTTGACAAAAAATAAAATATAAGTATAATAAATTATCCTTATATTTCCAAATAATGAAATGGGTTTTGATTAAGTGTATCAGATATGGAGTAAAATAATCTGATTTTTGATGAAATATAGGACAAAGGTATTTCCTTTAGAATATGTTGCGTAAATTCCTGCCCATATTTACGAATGTAATTTTTAGACAATGACTGAAAAAAGGAGACATAAAAATATGATGATGCAAGGTGTTATATGGAAGTAATGGAACTCGGCAAAAAGAAAGTAACTGAACTTCAAAGTATGGCCAAAGAACTGGGACTTCAGCATTATACTGATCTCAAGAAACCGGATTTGATTCATGCAATAATCGAAGCTGAAACACAGCGAGCTGAACTTGTACCGGTTGAGGGCGTTCTGCAAATCCATTCTGACGGTTACGGCTTTCTTAGATCACCGAATTACAACTATTTACAAAGCCATGATGATATCTACTTATCGATTTCGCAAATTCGCAAGTTCAACCTTAAGGTCGGCGATCACATACAGGGACTTGCACGACCGCCGCGCGAAGGCGAACGATACTTCGCGATGATCAAAATCGAAAAAATCAACAATATCGCACTCGCTCAATTCAAATCAAGAGTAGTCTTTGATAAGCTGACACCGCTTTATCCGATTGAACGAATCCACCTCGAAATCGAAGAAAAGAACGACCTTTGCATGAGAATCGTTGACCTCTTCACGCCTATTGGCAAAGGCCAACGGGGTTTAATCGTCTCTCCGCCCCGAGCTGGTAAGACAATACTGCTCCAAAAAATAGCTAATTCAATAAGAACAAATCATCCTGAAATATACCTTATCGTGCTTTTGATCGACGAACGACCCGAAGAAGTTACTGATTTCGAACGTTCGGTAGACGCGGAGGTTGTCTCTTCAACTTTCGACGAAACACCGGATCGGCATACCGAAGTCGGCGAAATTATTCTCGAGCGAGCAAAGAGAATGGTAGAGGCAAAGACTGATGTCGTTATCTTGCTGGACAGTCTCACACGGCTTGCCCGAGCGCATAATGCAATCGTGCCCCATTCAGGCAAAACCCTATCTGGCGGTTTGGACTCAACTGCACTTCAAAAACCAAAAAGGTTCTTTGGTGCAGCACGTAAGATCGAAGAAGGAGGAAGCCTGACAATCATCGCTACCGCGCTGGTGGATACCGGTTCAAGAATGGATGAGGTGATCTTTGAGGAATTCAAAGGTACTGGCAACCTCGAATTAATCCTTGACCGTCATCTATCTGACCGTCGGATTTACCCAGCTCTGGACCTGTACAAATCAGGGACCAGAAAAGAAGAATTGATACTCGATGAATTTGAACTGAACCGCTTATGGATTCTTCGTAAATTCCTGTCCGAGATGAACGTCATCGAGCAAATGGAGTTTCTCACCGAGAAAATGAAAAGAACAAAAACAAATAAAGAGTTCCTTAAGTCGATGAACGATAGTCTATAAGGAGTGCAAATATGAAAAAGAAAATACACCCCAAGTATGTCAAGTGCACAATAACCTGTGCCTGTGGTAATAAGATTGAAACAAGGTCGACAGTGGAAAAAATATCAGTTGACCTCTGTTCGAATTGCCATCCCTTCTTCACCGGCAAGCAGAAAATCGTGGATTCAGCCGGTCGAGTCGAAAAGTTCATCAGGCGCTATGCCAAGAAAAAAACAGTAAAACCAAAAAAGCGCGAAAAAAAACGCGAGTAACAAATGGATAAATCCGGCAACCTTAAAAAAATAAACCCTGAAGATATAAAAAACCTCAAAACAAGCTTCCAAAATCTAAAGGAGCATCTTTGACCTAAAAGCCATAGAACAAGGTATTGCAAAACTCCAGCAGAAAACAACTGCACCAAATTTTTGGGAGGATAAGCTATCCGCCCAAAAAATAATGTCGGCAATCAGCGAAAAGCAGTTCTGGCTCGATGAAATACACCATCTCGAAGAAGATATCGGATTGCTCACTGACCTCATCGCATTGCCTGAGCTCGACGATAAGATGATCACGGAAGCAATTTATGAGATCAAAGAAGTAGACCGAAGAATCCGGGACCTTGATGCAAAACTTCTTTTAAGTAATGAGGATGATATCAAAAACTGTATCCTCACCATTCACCCGGGAGCAGGTGGTACAGAATCTTGCGACTGGGCAGAAATGCTCTTCAGAATGTACTTGAGGTGGCTGCAGCAAAAGAAATTCAAGCACCGCGTCCTCAATCTATTACCTGGTGAAGTTGCCGGTATCAAAGATGCCACTATTGAAGTAACCGGTAACTATGCATATGGTTTACTGAAAGCCGAACTAGGTATACACCGTTTAGTCCGCATTTCGCCCTTTGATACAAATTCGCGGCGCCATACATCCTTCGCATCGGTTTTTGTCTATATGGAAATTGAGGAAGTAAATTTTGAAATCAATGAGGACGATTTGCGTATCGACACGTTCCGGGCAGGCGGGCACGGCGGTCAGAACGTAAATAAAATCGACTCGGCAGTCCGCATCGTTCATATCCCCACCGGTATCACTGTACAGTGCCAGAACGAACGTTCCCAGTTCCATAACAAGGTAAATGCCATGAAGATCCTGCGCTCTAGATTGTATGAACATCACCGGAAAAAAGAAGAAGAAAAATTGAATAAGCTTGAGGCTCAGAAAACCGATATTGCCTGGGGGCATCAAATTCGTTCGTATGTTTTTCATCCGTATAAACTGGTAAAGGACCACCGGACAAACTGTGAAACCTCGCAGATAGACAAAGTCATGGACGGCAACATAGACGACTTTATCTACGCCTATCTTGGTATGCAGACAAAGAAAAAGGGACCAGATCATCAAAGACCTGGCCCCTAATGCGTATTTTTGGCAATTATCTCACGAGAACGAGTTTGTTCGATATAGCATTGATCCCTGCTTGAATCTGGCAGAAATATACACCAGCAGAAACCCGTTTGCCATAATTGTCCTTGCCATCCCAGGTAGCTGAAAACATTCTCGGCTCGTGCATCCTGTCAACCAGGGTTCGTACGCTTTTACCACTTACATCATAGACCGTAATATTGATATCCTGTGAATACGGTACGCTGTAATCAATGCGAATAAAGTCTCTGAATGGATTTGGTGCAAACGCGATATTGTGTATCAACAAGGCATCATCGTTCTCTGCTACGCCAATTGGCGTTGTTCTTCGTGCTGTATAAATTTCTATACCATCAGTGCCTTGGCTGCGCAGGTCTTCCCAGACTGAGTACAGATAATCCGTTGTATAGAGTAAACCCACGCAGTGATAGCTCGGATTAGCTGAACTGTTGTCGGTTATTCTCTCTGGAGTCGCTAACCACGTTCCTGTCAGACCATTGTATATCGAGTAGTTGAAATACACATCACTCTGTGCGTAGTTGTATGCACAACCGATTGTCGTACTATAACCGTAAAGCCTTGGGTATGTCTCATCTGCAACATCCACAGTTAAATCATCGATTGCTGACCAGTTCTCTCCACAATCCGTTGAATAGCTGAACATGATGTCATGTTCACCACCAACATCTGCCTGGTAGGCAATATATGCATAGCCCTGTGAACAAAATACAGAAGGAGAGCGGTCATCAGCAGGATTACCCGTGCCCCAGCCATAAAGAGCTCCACCCATAGAATCAAGGAGGCAATCCACATCCCAATCACTATTTGCCGCGTCATAATACCCAATACCATGGATGAGAATCGTATCACTGCCAACGACATTAACTCCAACTGATGGACCTATATCCAGATCAAGACCATAGGGAATTTTCTGCAGATAAGTCGATCCCCCACTGTCGTGACTAAAGAAGTATGCCACAGTATCACTTGTTCCACCTTCTATGCGGTACGATGCCAATACGAATTGTGAGCCGTCACCGTATGTTATCACTTCAGGATTGTAGTAATTAGGTACACCATAATAGAAAATACCGTTGAGATTATCAGGATTGTTGTAGTCGCCAAAAAAAGACTTCATGAAACAAGGATGGTTATTCAAAGAACCACCATTGATTTGACCCCATATCCAAATTCTACCGTCGGTTGTTATCGCAATTTCAGCATAGCGCATATCATAACCGGTTGCGCCCCAAGCTCTATTATCCCATGATACGCCTTGATCAGTACTGGTCGCTATCCCAAAACGGTGGTCACCGCCAGTAGTAAGGGCTTCATAGCAAACATAGATTCTGCCAGTAGCGTCCTCAGCCATAGAGATAAGCTGGTCATCAAGATCGTAGACATCTGGGACCTGAACATTGGGGTCCCAAGGCGGATCCAGAGTAAGCCAGGGAGGTACAGTCGTCACGCCCGTATAGTCACATGTTACTGGCACAGCAAGACGCTCTGCCTGGACTTGCTGGCACTCCATTTGCGAAGCGGGTATCTGAAACGGCTCCATACCATTCGCAGAGGTAAGTAATACCATACATACAATCAACATCACTACTTTATTCATAATTCCTCCTTTCAGTAGTTCTGTATCTATTCTCTTAATTAATATTAATCATTTATTCAAAGATGTCAACCCCGTTACTAATTGTTCGAAATATGTCTCTGGAATATCAATCACAATTCGTGTTGTACTGGCAAAAGCATTAACTCTTTACCCCAACTATATCAAGAATTAGTAACGGGGTCAACCCCATTTGCAGAGTATCGGGGAAACGGAGACGGGGAGAAAAGGAGACAATACAACCGTTATCGCGACTGGAAAGTCGCTCCCACCTTACATTGGGATTATTACTGCAGGGGAGGTTTCGAAACCTCGATTGAAATACGCCTGCGGCATGAGTGAAATATAATACTCCCTCTCTTTTT
>JAUWCU010000029.1 GCA_030609135.1 Candidatus Stahliibacteriota bacterium
AACGATGGTTTGCTGAGATAACCTCAAAAAGAATTCGTCGTGGCTCGTTCAAAAATGTTAAAGAACTGATTACGGCGATTAAACAATATATTGAGTCTCATAACCAAACCCCAAAAGTTTTTGTATGGACAGCTTCAGTTGGCAGTATTATGAGAAAGATTTCCAAATGTAAAGATCTGTTAGAGACACTACACTAGGTAACAATAGAGAAGTAAATAGGTAATTTCGCCTAAATTGCTTCTGTGTGATTTACTTACTAAGGAAAGCATTAAATAGTTTAATCAAATACTGCTCAATGTATGTCGTCATTCCGCACCTGATGCGGAATCCAGTCTTTTGTATTTCCTTATTTTCCTGGATTCCCTGTTCAAGCCAGGGAATGACAGAAGAAACTCTGTAGCAAGCTATGGAGAACTATCAAATTAAACTATTTAAGGTTCTGAGTAATATCTATTAGGGAGTTATTAATACACACAGGGTCAGCTCGAAACTTGAAACTACACCTGCGGTGTTCGATTACAGTGATAAAGAAACGAGGTTGCTTCTCCATCCCATAACATGACGGAGCGCAATGATGACGCCCAGTTTTGTATTATAGGACAAGCCCTAAAAGGTAGTTCTCGACAAGCTCGAACAGTAATTTGCAGATTTCATTTTTAGGATTTCGTATTTAGAAATTGCTCGAAGTTTAAAAGACTTCGAGCGGATCAACGTCTATTTCCAGGGTGCAATTGTGTGGTCTGTAGGTTTTCAAGAAGCTCAGTCTTGTATGTTTAAAACTTTTTGGTATTTTCAAAATCATAAACTCCCGATAGTTCTTTCTGATTTTATAGTAAAACGAGCGATTCGGACCGAGTAATTTGACATTTTTTATTCTTTTCAGTATTGTATATAATTTCATCGCTTGTTCATGGACCGCCCTTTCCTTTTCTCCTTTTAGCCTTACAAGAATAAGCTTGGAAAAAGGGGGAAAATTCAGCTCCTTTCTCAACTTCATCTCATGGGCATAGAATTTCGGGTAGTCCTGGAGTTGACTGAAGAGAACTGAATACTGTTCAGGATGGTATGTCTGCATGATGACTGAACCTGGTTTTTTGCCTCGACCAGACCGTCCAGCAACCTGGGTGAGCATCTGGAAGGTCCTCTCACTACTGCGAAAATCTGGAAGATTAAGGATGACATCGGCATTGAGGATGCCAACAAGCGTGACTTCTGGGAAGTCAAACCCTTTGGTAACTAACTGAGTACCGAGCAGGATTTTCGCTTTGCGTGTCTCAAAAGCGCGGAATATTTTTTCAGCCTGTCCTTTTTTTCGTGCGGTATCCCGGTCCAATCGGAGTACTAATTCTTTGTCGGTAATACTTTTTAGAGATTTTGTCAGCAGTTCTTCGATCCTTTGTGTCCCGGCGCCGCGATACAATAATATTGATCGTGCACACTTAGGGCATATATGTATTATGCGAGTCTTATAATCGCATATATGACACGATAGAGAACCCGCATTACCTTTTTCTGGTTTGTGGTACACGAGGGAGAGTTTACAGTATGGACACCTGGCAACAAATCCGCACTTTGGACATATCAGGCTCGGCGCAAAACCGCGTCGATTAAGGAAGAGAATTATCTGTTCATCCTTTCCCAATGTGGTTTCAATCGCTGATTTCAGTTTATCAGTGATGTATCTATTGTTTTCCTTCCGTAAATCAATCATTTCTATTTGTGGTAAAGACCTATTATCAATGCGTTCTTTTAGGGTGAGCAACTTATACTTACCGATTCCAGCATTATGATAGGATTCGATCTGCGGCGTGGCGCTGCCCAAAACAACCGCGATATTTTCGTGCTTGCCGCGCATGACCGCGACGTCCCGGGCATTGTACCGAGGCATGCGGTCATGTTCTTTGTATGAATGGTCGTGTTCTTCATCGACAATGATCAGCTTCAAGTCAGGGATTGGAATGAATATCGTTGAGCGTGGTCCGATAATAACTTTGTATGCACCATTCTTAATGGCATACCAAATGTCCCTTCGTTCCTTGTCAGTCATGAATGAATGGATAGTTACAACGTCACCGTTGAATCTCTCCTGGAACCTTCCGAATAATAGAGGTGTCATTGAGATTTCAGGTACGAGTACTAAGGCGCGTCCCTGTTTCTTTACTACATCTTCCACACACCTTAAATAAACCTCAGTTTTGCCACTGCCTGTGATACCGTACAAAAGAAATGTCTCAAAAGTTCTTTTATTCAAGGCATTCATTATTTGTTTAATCGCACCTGCCTGGGGATAAGTTGGGGTTGGCGATTTAGCCAATTGATAACTTGTTTTCGACTCAGGTTTAAATTCATATTTCTTGAGTATTTTTGAAGGAAGCGCCAGACGGAGGACTTCGCCAAGCGTTGCGATATAGTAATCAGCCATCCATTTATAGAGACTGAGCATATTGGGTGGTAGGAACTTGTTTTGGATCAGTGATTCAACTTTTTTTAAGCGGTCGATCGCTCTTTGCGAATTTGCTTTAACAACAATGCCGTATTTGGATTTATTGCGCAGCGGTACGATAACCAGGTCGCCAACCTGGAGATTTTCGTTAGTTTCATAGGTGAAAAAATCGAGTTTAGTTCTGGGGATCGCCACATCGACTTTCATTTTTAGATTATAGTAATTTCTGCATGAAAGTCAATTCAGTGTCTTGCGGCAAAGATGCGCTAAAAGCTTTGAACTTCCTTGACACCTTAGGTAATTCGACTACTATTAGTCATGGATAAGGGGGATCAAAGCCTGGTTATCCTCAGTAAACTTCAAGCACCGCAAATCAGGACCAAGATATTGCGGCGCAGCCGCCTTGTAAAATCGTTTTCTGAAAACCTTGAAAAAAAACTCATCTTCATTTATGCAGGGGCAGGTTATGGCAAGACTACGCTCCTTTCGCAGTTCATAGCTGAAAAGAATATCCCCAATGTCTATTACCACCTGGAAAAAAGCGATGCTGAACCGGTAGAGTTTTTCTCATATTTAATCGCTGGTTTTAGAAAACTCAGACCTAAATTTGGCAAGAGACTCGAGAGGTTAAGAAAGTTCTTCAATTATCCTCAGAAATATTTGACGATTATAGCAGGTACCTTTATAAACGAAATTATCGAGAACATAAAAGGTGATTTCTATATAATTTTGGAAGATTATCATTCATTGGGTAAATCAGTGCAGATAGACAATTTTATTGAATACTTTCTTGAACACCTTCCGTCAAACTTACACCTTATCATAACCTCGAGAAACGCACCTTCATTTTCACTTGCGCGGCCAAGGGCAAAGGATGAGGTTTTTGAGTTAACCAACAATCACCTGAGGTTCACCCGGCATGAGATTAGGCGATTCCTCAAGGAACTCTATTCACTTTCCTTGAAGCTCTCAGACATAAAAACCATTGAAGAACACTCAGAGGGCTGGCCAACGAGTCTAAGGTTAATGATGCAGTCTTCTGACTATTTTGAAGGTATTAAGTCTGCCGGCTACGTGAAAAAAATTCTCGATAGCTTTTACCAAACACAGACGAATCTCTTCAACTATTTTGCTCAGGAGATTTACAGCAAGGAACCGAAGGAAATAAAGGATTTCCTTCTGGACTGCGCAGTGCTTGAATGGTTAGCTCCGGCACTCTGCATTGCCGTGACAAAGCACCAAAATGCAGGGAAAGTGCTCTCAGCAATCGCTAAACGTAACTCTTTTTTAATTAAGATGCCTAATCAAAATTATCGGTTTCACAATCTGTTTCGGGATTTCCTGCGCAGCAAATTGACCAATATCGAGCGCGAAAGACGCATACTCCAGGGGGCAGCAGTGTTCTACACGCGGCAAGGAAGATCTGAAGAAGCGATCAAATGCTATCTTCAGGCAAGTAATTACGTACGTACAAGTGCTCTTATCATCAAGACAGGGGATAGTTTCATCGAGCAGGGGAAAAGCGCGGTTTTGTGTTCCTACATTGAACAAATACCTGTCCAGCAGCGTCGCATACGACCAGGGTTGCATACGTTATATGCGCAGGCATTGATCAATACGGGACGTTCAGATGATGCCAGTAAAGCTCTGCATGCAGCATGCAGGATTTTCAAAGAAAAGCGGTCCAAGCATATCCAGTATGCCAAAGCCCTTTACGAATTAGGTGGTTTGAGTCTTAATGCAGGGAAATTTAGTGCTGCGAAATCATGGTTCAAAAGAGCGCTTGCTGTTTGTCCAAAAAGCCCCAATATAACAAGAGCAGCAATTCTCAATTCGCTTGGTTTTGTGTACACAAACATTGGTGGCAGAAGTCTGAATCAGGCAACAGGATTTTTCAATAGGGCATTGCATGTTGCACAGCAGAAACAATATAAAGAGCTTGAAGCAAGCATCTATAATAATTGGGCAATGAATGAAATGAAAGCTGGTTATCTTAACAAGGCTTACTCAAAGCTATCGCGTATGGTCAGTTTTCTTGGAAGTCATTTTTCACCTCATTGCGGTTCTGGGTTCTTTAATGCTGCACGCTTGAGTTTGCTTTTGGGTTACAAAGATGAAGCCAAAGCAATACTTGATGCGGGTGTTAAGGTTTGTAGTGCCTACAATGACATGTGGTCAATGGCAGCACTTTGGAAAGGTTATGCCTTTTACTATCAGGATCTAAAAGAGTGGGATAAGGCAAGACGATATATAAGTAAGGCATTGGAAATATATGAGAAACTAGGCATAGTGCGATTGCTCACCAGTGCATTGAATGAAGTATGCAAAATCAATATTGCCACGGATGAATTGCCAGAGGCAGAAAAAAATCTTGCAGCGATCTGGTGGTTCAAGAAAAGCAAAGACGATGCTGAAGCTCTACCTTTGCTCATAACCCATGCAAAACTCAAGCATAAGCAAAACCGTTTGGAAGAGGCTGAAGATATACTCAGTGCCGCGTTATCAACGGCGCGGCGTTTCAAACAAATTTTCAACCAGTTTCTCATTTATATTGAATTGAGTAAGGTATTATATACCATGGGGCAAGCCGAAAAACTCGTATCAGTACTGCAAAAAGCAGTGCAGCTCAGTCGTGACAAAGGCTATGACTATCTAATGCTCAATGAATTGAAAGAACAAAGATGGATGCTCCAGGTAATAAAAAGACAGAATATTGAGAAGCAGTATATACACGGTTTAGTCAGAAACCAAAGATTTGATATCCATTGGATAGAAGCACTCTTTTTAGGTACTCCTACTTTGGTCATTAATGGCCGTTCAATGCCAGACAAAGCATGGAAGACAGAAAACGCCAAGAAATTATTTTTCTACTTGTTATTGCACAAGAACAAAAAGCTCAGTAGCGACCATTTGGTAGATGTTTTCTGGCATCGGGCTTTGTGTAGTACAGGAAGGAATAACTTAAGAAAAACCATTCAGTATATGAGAGAATCATTAGGAGACATGCTTGGCAAGGAAATGGATATAGTTGTTTCAGGCAAGCGGTCCTACAGCATTTCACCATCAGTGACCATAGTTCTCGACCTTGAAGAATTTGAGAGACTCATAAAACAAGCCACGAGTTTGAGTGGGGATATAGAAGAACAAAGGGCTCTTTTGCAAAAAGCTTTGCTTTTGTACAAAGAGGGTTTTGCACAAGGGTGGTATGATACCTGGGTAGACGAGAGGCGAGATTTTTACCAGGGCTTATATGAGGATTGCCTGGTTATGATGGCTGATTCTTACTTTTGCCAAGACAAATACAGGCAGGCTATTGTCTGGTATGAGAAACTCATTTCTATCAATATCTATAATGAGCAATACCATTGTAAGTTAATGCAAACATATGCCAAACTCGAGAAATTCAAGGATATTGTCAGAGATTATGAAAAGCTCACGAAAACTCTGAAAAAAGAGTTAGGCACAAAACCCCAAAAAGAAACCACAGATTTATATGATAGATTAGTGAATTGACCCCTTTCTAGTGCCGTTTCACCGAGTACATCACAGTTTAATCACAATTTCATCACTTTAATCTAATATACTTATACTGAGAATAGGGGGTGTTATGAAATTATGTACAAGAATAGTACTGATCGTGATATTACTGGGAATGCAAGGGTTTGCATACAGACTTGCAGACTACAGCCCCTGTGTGAGGAACATAGGTACTGAACATGCCTATACTAAGGCTTTACCTTTTATACAGGGAAGAGGCCCAGGCGATCAGATCGGTATTACATGGTATGACTTACAGGCACCTGGTTCTTATGGTCAGCGCATTGATGTCGATGATTTAAGGCAGGCACATATCGTTTGGACCAAGATGGATGCAGGTCAGACAACTCGTTATGGTGCCTGGAATTTTCGTTATTCTAATGGTTCGTACTATGGCGAAACACAAGTGTCAAATTCATGGAGCGGTTATGTACAGATGGATATTACAAGAGACCTTGACCCATACATGCAAAGGACAGTTATTGCTTACCATTTTAATCCGGGATCAGGTTATTATTCCTATATTGATATTGATGGAGGCAATGGTTGGGGATCATTGCCAAATAATCCAAAATCAATTGAGATTTCAGATCATATCTGGCCATATATTGCGGTGGCGAATAATAATAATTTCATTCTGGCGACCGGTGACTATAGTGGTAATATGCACCATTTGTACCTGACAACTGATGAAGGGATATCCTGGTCTTATATTGGTGGTTTTGATTCATGTGCAACTTTGTCTCAGTTTGTCCGTGCTTCAGAAAAAAGAGATACGAACAAAGTTGCTTTTGTCCATACCCAATTTATCACTGATACCATAGCAGGTGGTCAAATTGATAATGACGTATGGTACGTACTATCTGATGATGGCGGTGTCATCTGGGGACCGCATATTAATATTACTAATTATCAACCCGGTGATACAATGCGTGCATACTGTGATGTTAATGCGGTCTTTGATGATAATGACTATCTCCATATTGTTTGGGCAGGTAGGAAAATAGATAGTGCCGGTAATTATTATGAAGCGTCTAAGATATTCCACTGGGATGAATTCAATGATACGATTACCATAGTGAATAGTCCGAGTATCTATTATAATGAACCAGGTGGCTGGTGGATTGAAGGAAGTATTGGCGATTTTGGTGCCTGGGGTTTACCAGCGAATCATCCTCAGCTTGTTTCTGATACTACGAACGGATATCTTTACTGTTTATGGCATGGTAATGATGATACTACTGATGTGTCTGCAGCAGGATTCTTTAATGGAGAGTTCTATGGTGCCTATTCAAGTGATTACGGCATTACTTGGTCAGATTATGTCAATTTGACTAATACGCGTACACCTGGTGTCGGTGCTGGTGCTTGTGACGATGAGGATTATATGACTGCCTGCCCTAAGGTTGTGACGGATTCGATCTTTATCACCTATATCGAGGATAAAGATGCAGGAAGTTATGTTCATAATGAAGGAATAGCGACTGAAAATCCAGTGTATTGCTGGGTGTTCTGGACCGGGCTGATACGAACGGGAGTAGATGAGCATACGAGTGAGCCACTACCAGCTACTGATTTGAGTATTTCTCCGAATCCCTTCCGAGAAAAAGTCTGTATTGCGTATGGCGTAGGTAGTAATGCGAAAGATATAAACCTTCATATTTACGATGCATCTGGGAGACTTATAAAGTCGTTCCTTCGCACTACGCCTTACTCATTACACTCTACGCTGTCCTGGGATGGCTCAGATCAAAGAGGTCACAAACTTCCAGCTGGTGTCTACTTTGTCGAGCTCAATACTGGTGATGATATTATATCAAGAAAGGTGATAAAGCTAAAATAACGAGTTCGATGGTTGTACAATTGTGCAATTATGTATATATCGGCATGGTGTACTATGGTTTGGGTATCTACTGATATTTGACAGTTTGCTTAACTGGACCTTGACATGATCTGTGGTGCACAGTATCATGAATAAGAAGGGGAGGATGTATGCAAGTTTGTCGGGTTTATATAATATATTTGTCGCTTTTTGCGATATCGTTTGCGTTTGAACCAGCAAAAGCAAGTCTTGAACCACTGCTACATTTGCGAGGTGATGAGCAGATCTCAATTGCTGTCTCAGTACCCTATTTGGCTGGTAGACAGTCACCCGGTGATCAGATCGGTACTACGTGGTATGACTTACAAGCAGATTGCAGTTATGGACAAAGGATTATGGTTGATGGTTATGGTCAGGCACATATAGACTGGATGAAAAGAGATGCTTCTGGATCCAATCGCTATTGCGCGTGGAATGCCCGTTTTTCAACTGGATCATACTACGGTGAAACACAAGCATCTCAATCCTGGAGTGGTTATGCTAAGATTGACATAACGCGTGATGCTGATCCTGATTCTCAACGTTCTGTGATAACGTATCATTACAATCCAGGAGCTGGTTACTATGCATTTATCGATATCGACGCAGGTAATCTGTGGGGTGCCTGGGGGAATCCGAGGTCACCTCAGATTGCTGATTATATATGGCCTACTATCTGTGTCGCGGATAATAATAACATAATCCTGGCAACTGGTGACTATGATGGTAATATGCACCACGTAATTTTGACCACAGATGAAGGTGAGACGTGGTCACAAATGCTTGATCTTGATTCGTGTTCCAATCTTTCGCGCTTTCTTCGCGCTTCTCATAATCCAGGATCTAATAAAGCTGTGTTTGTCCATACGAGATATATCACCGATAGTGTTGCAGCTGGCCAATTGGATAATAATATCTGGTATACGTTATCAACTGATGGTGGCGTTAGTTGGGGACTGTATACGAATATTACGAATTATCAGCCCTATCCTGTTGACAGTGTACGTGCATACTGTGATGTGAACGCTATTTTCGACAATAATGACAATCTCCATATTGTTTGGGGTGGAAGAAAGGTCACTGATAATTATTACAGCGCTTCGAAAATTTTCCACTGGGATGAAATCAATGATACCATAACTATTATTAATTCACCGAGCATTTACTATAATGAACCAGGAGGATGGTGGATTGAAGGTTCTGCAGGTGCAGTTGGTGCATGGCGCCTGCCAGCGGATGAACCTCAGCTTGTTTCTGATACCACGAACGGATATCTGTATTGTCTATGGCACGGTAATGATGATTACAATGATTATTCAGCAGCGGGATATTTCAATGGAGAGATATTTGGCGCGTATTCAAGTGATTATGGTATTACCTGGTCTGACTATGTTAATTTGACTAATACGCGTACACCTGGGGCAGGACCTGGTGCTTGTCATGATGAAGATTATATGACTGCCTGCCTCTATGTATTTAATGATTCAATCTGGACGACATATATAGAGGATAAAGATGCAGGAGCATACCCTCATACTGAAGGTATTGAGACTGAGAATCCGGTACGCTGCTGGATATTTCCGACATCGTTGATTACTGGCATTGAGGAAGATCAAGGTTCAAGTGCCAAATTCCAAGAGCTAATATTAAAGATTAGTCCTAATCCGTTTTCAAAGCTGATCAATATCAGCTTTGGCATAGGGCATCCCGATAGGATAGATAACTCATCCTACGGGACAGGTAGGGCAGAGGGCCAAACGTTGAGGATCTTTGACGCAAGTGGCAGACTAATTAAGGATTTTTTTCTGCCTACTGCTTACTCCTTAGTGCCTACTACGATCAAGTGGTCAGGTACTGACCGATTTGATCGTCCAGTCCCTGCCGGGGTCTATTTTGTTGAGCTAACTGCCGGAGATGAATCGATAACAGAGAAGGTTATCAAATTACGATAGACAGCGGGAAAAACCGCCGAAGGCCATAACCGCTACAAAGTAGCCATTACCGCACTGAATCAGTGCCAAAACCGCTCTGAAAGAGCTATTTTTTCGTTATCTTCAAGAATTTGTGTTTTCCAGCTCTGATAATCACGGGTTTGGTCAGTTTTACCACCTGTTTTAAATCACTTACTTTTTTACCGTCGACATCGATCGCGCCTTCCCTGATCTTTCTTTTGGCTTCACCACGTGAACCCATTAAACCAGCTTCGACCAATAAGTCGATAATATTCATTTCTTTGTATGTTACCTTGAACTGTTTGATATGTTTGGGCAGTTCCTTTTTTGTGAACACTTTTTCAAAATCGAGTGCAGTTTTCTGAGCAGCTTGAGCAGAGTGGTACATACGCACAATAGTCTTTGCCAGGTCGAATTTCACATCTCTTGGATTGATCGTACCCTCATGTAACGCCATTTTGTATTCTTCTATCTTATGGGGGAATGCGTCAGTTACGAGTTTAAAGTATTTTATTATCAGTTCATCGGGGATAGACATTGCTTTGCCAAACATCTGTTTTGCCGAATCAGTTATACCGATGTAGTTAGCAAAACTCTTGCTCATCTTACGCACGCCATCAGTTCCTTCGAGAATCGGTAACATCACAATACACTGGGGGTCCATATTGAATTCGCGCATTAGTTCCCGTCCAACGAGCAGGTTGAATTTCTGGTCAGTCCCACCAAGTTCAATATCTGCTTCAATAGCTACTGAATCATAACCCTGACACAGCGGGTACAGTATTTCATGCATATAAACCGGTTGACCATCTTTTAATCGCTGGGAAAAATCATCTCTTTCCAGGATACGCGCAACCGTGTACATGGAAGCAAGTTCAATGAAATCATACATGGTCAGGCTGCCCAGCCATTTGCTGTTATAGGTAAATTCTGTTTTCTTTGGGTCTAATATCCTGAATATCTGCTCTTTGTATTTTACCATGTACTTTTTAATTTGCTGTTTAGTAAGTTTTGGTCGCGTTTTAGAGACACCGCTGGGGTCACCGATCATCCCGGTAAAATCTCCAACCACCATGACCGCAATATGGCCGAGATCTTGAAATTGGCGTAATTTTCTGAGCACCACACTAAAACCGAGGTGGATTTCTGGTCCTGAGGGGTCAATCCCTAATTTGACCCTGAGCTTTTTTCTTTTCTTAAGTTTTTTCAGCAACTCTTCTTCAGATATTATCTCAGCAACATTGGTTCTTATTATTTCTAATTGTTTTTCGGGTTTCATAGCCATTTTAATTTACCTCCTCCTGGGTACAAAGTGTTAAATTTCATGTGCAAAGTATAATTGAAATGAATTGAAAGTCAACGAGAGAATGCTAAACTTTGCCTCTCAAGATTGTATTCGGTATATACTTCTTGGCTATCTCGAGGTATTTTATTAGCATTTTATAATACTCAGGATTCAAGGACTGTCGATAAAGAACTTTGTATGCATTGTCAGGAACATGCGCTTGCAAAGCCCATTTTTTTGCGCCTTTGATATGCTTACCTATTTGATGTATGGCGTTTTCATCAATAATGCCCGGGACACATGTCGTTCTGAACTCGTAGTCAATCTCACCATTTAGCAGCATTTGTATGGATTGTTTTATTTTTTCAAGGTCAATTTGTTTACCTGCTGCTGTATTGTATCTTTCGTCTATGGGTGCTTTTATGTCCATCGCCACAAAGTCGATGAGTTTGTTTTTAATCAAGTTCTGAAGTATTGCAGGGTATGAACCATTTGTATCAATTTTTACCTGAAGTCCGAGTTTTTTTGTCTTCTTGCAGACCTGAAATACTTCTTGCTCGCAGCAGAGCGGTTCTCCGCCAGTGAGGACTAAACCGTCTACCCATCCCTTTTTGTTCTGCAGTTTCTTTTTGATATGCTCCCATTTAACAACCGGAAATTTATCAGGGTTGATTATCAAATCCCAGTTTTGACAGAATGGGCACCTGAAATTGCACTTATCAAAGAAGACTACTGAAGATATTTTCCCGTCCCAGTCTACGAGCGATGTTTCAATGAATGCCCTTATCATGTCGTTTTCGTTTGTCGGTTGCGGTTTTGAAATACGATTCGTATGGCGAAAGTCGTCAGTCGTTCAACGAAACCAGAAAACGAAACCGTATCGCCTTTTGCAACCGAAAACCGCCTTTCCATATTCATTCTATTTGTGAATTCATTCACTAACTTCATCGATTATTCTCTTAACAACCTCAGGTATGCTGGCTGAGACTTGTTCTGTACACTCTTCACTGAATGTCGCATTGTCCTTAATTTCTACTGCGTATACATAGATCTTTTCAGGCATCTTGTAGCCGAATTTTCTGCCCAGTCTTACTGCAGTGACAAAATCTATGCCATGCGAAGCAGATAAAGATGGTGTTTTTTTGAGCGGGTTCAGTTTTATTTTATAAATAGCACCAGGCTTACCACCTTGTGTCTTTATTGAATCGACAAAGAGAACCTTGTCATACCCATGGATTTCATCAAGCATGTCAAGCCCGTCAATACTGCCCGATTTAATAGTGATATTTGATTTTTTAATTCGTTTTTTAAGTTCCTCAATAATCTTTATTCCTACAACATCATCGCATCGAAAAGGATTACCCACACCGTAGATGAGAACCTTTTTCATACCTATAATATAGTAAGATTGCTACTTAAGTCAAGAGATGCAGTATTAAAAAAGGAGTTATTAGTCCGAACATATAATAGTTTCAATTATGTTGTGGAACCTGTCATTCCGAAATTGTTTCGGAATCTCGATAAAGTGAGACTCTGAAATAAATTCAGAATGACAATAGTGTAACATGCTAACGAAATCCACTGAAACTATTATATGTTCTCCTTAGTAAATGGCAAGATAACCTCACTTCGTGCGGTTACTTGCAGGATTCGCTTGAAATTCCAATACTTTTAAATAGTTCTCCGTTTCGCCGATTCTCCCTTGCTCCGTTTCCTATTTGACTAACTAAAAACTGTCTTCAGTGTTTTGATAATCTCCTTATCAGCATTATAAATATCTATTTGAAGCGGGACGTGTCCGTTGATAGTATGTGTGGCGCAGGCGATACAAGGGTCATAGGCGCGGAAAGCCATCTCCACCATATTGAGCAATCCATCATTAACCTTGCCACCTTTGATCAGATTTCTTGCAGCTTTTTCAATTGACATATTCATTGCCGCTGAATTATTTACCGTAGCAACGATTAAGTTCGCTTTAGTTAGAACACCATTCTCATCAGTTTCGTAGTGATGGAACAAAGTGCCACGTGGCGCTTCAATAACAGCGATACCTTGTTTAGGTATCTGGAAGTCCATGTTTCTCACATTTGTGTCGAGAATTTCCGGGTCATTGATGAGTTGTACCATTGTTTCTGCTGCCTGCATTGCCTCGATCAGACGAGCCCAATGCATTGCAAGTGTGTTGTGAACTGGTTTGCCGCCTAGTGTCTCGTAGAATTTCTCATAGTATTCCTGAGCGAGTGGTGTTGCCATTCCATCAGAGGCATTCAAACGACCTAATGGTGCAACCCGATAAACACCACTATCCTTACCATCAACAAAACCTTTCCAGCCAATTTTTTTGAGATACGGAAACTTAACATAGGTCCAGGATTCTACGCCTTCAGCAATGTGGTCGAGGTAATCTTTTACCTTGAACTTAGCGAACTCTTTACCATCAGGATCAACAACTCTGATCAAACCGTCATAAAAGCTGACTTTATTATTATCATCAACCAAACCCATATAGTATGTGCTGTGTTTGTAGATGTCACCAACAATAAGATCAAGATATGTTTTGTTCGCAAGAACGATATCGGCAAATGCCTTGAGACTGAATTTGGCGAATTCTACTGAATCTTCAGCGGTCTTTTTGAATTCTTCCTGCATCTCTTTAGTCATTGGTTTCGAGACACCGCCAGGTAAACAATGGACTGGATGAACGACACGACCACCCATTGTCTGAATGATATTGCGAGTTCTTTTCCGGATATCGATAACCTTTTTGCCAATTTCGATACCGACCTTGCCAATAACACCAAGTATATTACGCTCTGCTTTTGGTGCATCAGGTCCGACAATAAAATCAGGTCCGCCAAGAAAATAGAAGTGGAAGTTGTGGTCCTCGAACATGAATGCATTGTAGACGAATTCTCTGATCTTTCGTGCTGGTGGAGGTGGTTCTACACCGTAGAGGTCATCGAGTGTCTTACCTGAACATGTATGATGTGCAGTTGGACACACACCACAGATTGTTTCTGTGATGCGGGGCATCTCCTCAGCGAGCCGACCCACGGCGAATCGTTCATAGCCGCGTAATTCTGGTACCTGAAGGCATGCGTGTGCTACATCGCCTTTATCATCAAGAAAGATTTCTATTTTCCCATGTCCTTCTAAACGAGTGATTGGATCAATTGTGATTTTCTTATATGCCATTTTACACCCCCTGCTTTCTTCTTAAGATCGAACTCGGTAAAGTATACATGTAAAAGAGTCCAATTGGGTCGAATACAGATTCAGCAATTTTCTCAATCTCTTTTTCATCATCCACATCAATGATCGAGGCAAGGCTTGATAAAAACTTTGCGCCCATGTCCTTTACCTCTTTGGTTGGACCAAAACAGCCGCGGCACGGCATATTGGCATTGATACACCGTTCACCGCACCCACCTCGTGTTGCCGGACCAAGACAGATTATGCCTTCAGCAAGAAAACATTTTTCCGGATCATGGATAACCTCAGAAATTCGCTTAATCTCCTTAATAGCCAGTTTGTCAGGTTTGCTTTTATTTAATGGACATGTTTCGCACAGCGCTTTGTCAACGGTAAGGACTGAACCCTTAGGTGGTAATTTGCCTTCAAGTATCGCGGTTACCGCTTGCATAATTAGGTCTGGTGGCGGCGCACACCCTGGTAGGTAATAATCAACATCAATGGTCTGATCAAGTGTCTTTACCGTATCGTAGAATTCCGGGAGGGTCAATTTGCCCTGGGGGATTTCAGTTACCGTTTTAGGAAAAACACCTTTTGGATTTACTGTACTACGGGTCATTTTGTACGCGGTTTCAAAAATTTCTTTTTTATTAGCAACATTAGCAAGTCCGGGAATGCCGCCAAGATGAGAACAGGCACCAAATGCAACAACAAGTTCTGATTTCTTGCGCAGAAGTTTTGCCATTTCTTCTTGTTCACTGGTGCGTATCGCGCCGTTGATAAAACTCACGGCAAGAGATTTGTCTGCCATCGCTTCAACGTCTGCACGTTTAAAATCCAGTGCAACTGGCCATAGTCTGATATCAACTGCATCAACGACTTTGAGGATGTCTTCAGCTAAATCAACAACCGTTTCTTCACACCCACCGCACGAGGCGCACCAATAAAATGCGACTAAAGGTTTTGCCATTTAATTTCTCCTTTCAAAACACAGATTACACAGATTTTCAAAAAAATGATTACACAGATATTTAATTCCCACTAATTTGTACGAATACGAACTACGATTTACGAATACGGTCATTTGTTCATTTTCTCCACGATTTCCACAAATTTATTTGCTTCATCTTTACCAATCCATTCTAATCTCACTATGTTTTTATTAAACCCTAATAGATCTAAATTTAATTTTAACATCTGCTCACGCGCCCTGGCGCGAAAATTACCTTTGGCATAATGACAGGCATCAGGATAACATCCGCCAATGAGTATACCTTTTGCTCCACTAAGCAATGCAAGCATTACATGAGATGGGTCAACCGCACTACTGCACGGGACCCGAATTATCTTAACATTCTCAGGATAGGAATACTTGTCATATGCTGCTTTATCCGTAGCATTATATGCCGACCAGCGGCACAAAAGCGCGAGTATATCACCTTTTTTAATAAGGGTACGAATCTGGTTAAATAAGCCTCTGGGGTTGAACCCTTCTAATTGGATCGCATACGATGGACAGGTAATAGAACAGATACCACAGCCCATACACAATTCTTCATTGACTTTAATCTTATCATCAACAATTGAAACTGCATTATACGGACAGGTTCCAATACACATTCTACAGACACTGCAGAGATCTTCATTAATTTGTGCATTGGGCTGTTTTGTTTCAATCTTATCATGTTTAAAGAGGCTCAAAACCGAAAATGCGGCTTTGCGTGCATCAATCAATGTATCTCTTACACCACTCGGAAATGTTGCTGACCCGGCAGTGAATATACCACGCGGCAATGCCGTATTACCTAATCCGGCATTTTCAAAGAGCACAGGAAAATCACCATTCAATTTAATACCAAGTTTGTCAAACGTAGGATTATCAGGCACAAATCCTGAACTCAATACTACGGTGTCGGCTTCAATCTCAAGTAATTCATTGGTATAAAGGTCTTCGGTTCTGACCACAAGGTTACCATTACGCTTGAAGACCTCTGATGGTTTGCCTTTTATAAATGAAACACCCAGTTCTCTTAATTTATTATAAAAATACTCAAATGTTCCATAACTGCGCATATCCATTGCAACAATGTAGACCTGTGTATCGGGAAAACGGTCTTTAATCAACTTTGCCTCTTTTAAGCCTAAGAAACAGCAAATCTTTGAACAATAAGGGAGATGTTTGGAGTCACGCGACCCAACGCAGTAGATGATTACGACCTTATTTGGTTTTAGCTGTCCAGACGCTACAGCACGTTCAAATTCAATGGTCGTCATGACGCCGTCTAAACGATGATACCCATACTCTTCGACCTTTGACACATCATACCAATTTAGCCCTGTTGCAAGGACCACCGCACCGGCACTAATTTCTTTTTCAGTAATCTTATGGTCAAGTTCGATTTTCCCCTGGCATACTTTTATACACTCGCCGCATTTTGTACACGTATCATAATCTATGGCGTGCATATCAGGATAGGTTGGCACATAGTAGATTGCTTTTCGTTTTTTGCCTTCGTCATCTACTTCGACAGGACAGACATTAATGCATTTTCCGCAATTGTTACATTCAATAACACCGCGTGACCGTGTTTGCACATTGATTTTATAATTACCAACCTGTCCTTTAATATCTTTGACTTCACTATTTAATGAGTATTCAATATTTTTCATTTGCTTCTGGGCATCAGAGAGCATTGCTGTACAGGAATTGCAGAGTGTTATAAGGTCCAGATTCATCTTACTCGCAATGCCGATGTTCCGTGCTGCTAAGAGGAGCGATGTCTCTGCATCGACTGCCTTTAGAGGAAACCCGCAGCACGATGCATCTTTCATATCTGCAAATTCAATGTTCAATTCTTTGGCAACATTGCGGGCACTCAGTTCATAATGCTGTGCCCGTACTGGAACTGTACAACCCAGAAATAACGCGTACTTTTTCATTCCTTTTCCATTTTCTCTTGGCATGAAGAATCATCTTGGTTGGTATTTGGTACTTGGGGCTTGGAATTTGCATATTTGATTATATTTGTATATTCTACGATTTTTGCGACTTCAGGGATTGTTTTATCTGTAGGTGGTAAACCGAGCCTCTGCCGTTTTTTTAAGTCAAAATCTTCAACTTCATAGAGCCTGCCGAGTCTCTTCAATAAATCGAGCTGTAATTTATATGCTTCAGGACAATAACCCTGTTCCACTGCATAATTTTTAATGGCATTGATCAAATCTGCTACCATTATACCCTGGGGGCATCTTTCTGTGCATGCATGACAATGCGCACAGAACCACAAAAAAGGTGAGGATAAGACCTCATTTTTCATACCCAGAAGCGTAAGACGGATAATTTTTCTTGGATTATAACGTTCATCAAAATATCTTACCGGGCAACTCGCTGCACAATCACTGCAGCCAAAACATTTGAGCAAGCCTTTGCCACCCTCTTTCTTTATTGTCTCCCACTTAAAATGAGGGTCGGCATTTTTTAGGTCAATCATAAATCTCCTTTGCCCTATATCGCTTACCGCTTAGTTCTAAAATATATGTAAAAAGAAATATGCGAATAGAGGAATTCTGCTATCCCCCTCTACAAGATGACATTCCGCCCTATTCGTCATTTTTTTTGGTTCACCGATTTATTTACCGCTTATTATACACAGAAACCTAGTTATGTCAATAAAAATGGCACAGGTTTTCGTGCAAATAGGGGTAATTATTTGGCTTCAACTATGGTTTTGGCAAAATCCTTTGGTTCAACGCCTGGAGATTCTATTTTTTCCTTATCATATACCTTTTCGATTTCTTTTTTAATAATTTCAGCATCAAAGTCACGATTTTTCAAGGCATTTTCGACTTCGTTCAAACCCTTCTTCGGGAAAAGATTGAAGTCGCCAGAAACAACAATATCTTGAATGCGTTTTTTATTCTCGATTTCTTCAGCGGTTCTTATGAGTCCACCTTTTGTTTTGTATAAGCCATAGAGGATTTCAATACCTTCTTTAATTTTAACACCTTGGGGTATGCGCGGTGTTTTCTTAAACAAGAATTCGTTAGAGGTAAAGATTTGTTCGAGCTCTCTCATCTTTTTTATGGTATCCTCGTCTAGTTCAACCGATTCAAGTTTTCCAGTCAGTTTTTCAAAGCTTTCAACGAGCACACGTTTGATTTCTTCTCTTGGTGGTATTTCACCGAGTTCACGTTTCATGGTTGTGAGGTTTTCTTCCATGCTTTTGTAGATCTTGTCGCGGAATTTTTCATCTGGTACTTTTAAAACCTTGCTCATTGTTACATAATCAAAATCTAAAAGAATACCACCCACAAAGACCATAGAATCGCCGATATCACCGCCGCCTTCACCAGCGATTTTCTTTCCCTTATCAGTGATAATATCGTTCTCCGCGCGGAATGAAACATTTATGCCGAATTTCTGATAGGTTTCACAGGCTGGTCTAGAGAGGACCTCGAATATCTTCCTTATATTATTCGGGAATTTAGGGTTTTTGCGGTTCCATATCATCTGGTAAAATATCTGGTTACCGTCAAGATAAGTGGCGCCACCGCCAACTTCTCGGCGCATTACCGGGATACCAGCATTCTCGCAGAATTCAAGGTCGATTTCCTTTGCTGCATCCTGGAAATAGCCGACACTTGCAAGTGGTTTACTCGGTGAAACGATTACCAGACCTTCATAACCAATCCTTGCCAGAACATGGAAGATCAACATTGAATCCTGGCCCGGCAGCTTATCAAGCTTAATTAAATTCATTTATTTTATCTCCTTTCTATTCTATGTTGTAGGGACAAGCCATATTGTTGGGACACGCCATGGCGTGTCCGTACAGAGCTCGTAAATATCTTCCCTGGGTTCAGGATGTTCTTCGGGTCGAAGATTTTTTTAATCGAACGCATTATTTCAATTTGGGTTTTGTCCAATGCCATTTCCAAATACTGAATTTTGGATAAACCTATACCATGTTCAGCAGTGATGGTCCCGCCAAGTGACAAAGTAATCTCATACACTTCTTTCCGCATCTTATTAATCTTTTCTGTATCATTTATGCGCAGAGATTGTGATTGACATTTGTCATTCGCAATCTCTATCCTTTTGTCCCATCTTCCTAAGTTCCTAACTTCAAAACTTCCTTTCTCTTCCATGCCGATATCGGCATGGATATTGCCATCGCCGAGATGGCCAAAGGCATAAAGATTTGCACTGTATTTTTTTACGCAATCCTTCAATTTTTTAATCAATTCAGGGATTTTATCTTTAGGAACAACAAGGTCTTCACGCGCTACAGGATTTGCCATTTCTTTTAATGCGTCGCTCGCATTTTTTCTCGGTTCCCAGATCTTTTCTTTATCCTTGGCACTTTCTCCAACAAATACATCGAGCGCACCGTATTTTAATGCAATATCACCAATTTTATCATAGGTTTTACGCACTTGTTCTTTATCATTCCCATCTATTTCGACAATTGTATGTGCATTTGCCTGTTCAAAAGGTAATTTTCGTTTCAGATATTTTGCAACAATCCTATACACATTACCTTCCATAAATTCAATTGCTGCAGGCATCAAGCCTGTCTGTAAAACATCGAGGGCAAAATTAACTGAGTTTTCTACACACTTGAAAGGCACGAGCAGGTCAATAATAACTGTTGGCACGGGCAAGACTTTTAACGTGGCTTCAGTCACAATGGCAAGTGTACCTTCAGAACCGATAATTAGATCGATTATATTATAGCCAGTAACATTTTTCAGCAATTTCCCACCATATCGCTGGACTGTGCCATCAGGCAGGACGATTTCAATGCCGAGCACGTAGTTCTTGGTTACGCCGTATTTCATGGCGCGTGGCCCGCCTGCACATTCAGCAATATTGCCGCCGATCATACATGTATCAAGGCTAACTGGATCAGGTGGGAAGAAAAGACCATGTTTTGCCAGTTCATTACCAAGCTGTTCAGTGATTATGCCGGGTTCAACGATGACCATCATATTTTTCTTATCGATTTCCTTGATTTTGTTCATGCGTTCAAGTAAGAGTACGATACCTCCATGAATGGGTACCGCACCTGCGGAAAGGCTGGTCCCGCCACTTCTTGGGGTAACCGGGATGATATTTGCATTTGCCAGTTTCATGATTTTTGAGACTTCTTCTGTAGAACCTGGTTTCACGGCAAGGTCAGGCATTGATTTGTATAAAGGTGTTTCGTCGTGAGCGTAATCTTCTAGTGCGGCTTTATCTACAATGATGTTTTCCTCGCCAACAATTTGTCCTAAAGAGCTGATTGTTTTCTTATCAACCTTATTATAGTCCATAATTATAGTCCATAAAGAGAAATTATACCCACTTTTATCGATTTTTCAAGCCAAACAAACGCAAAACCGAATAACCGAACACCTACTACTCTGCAAGTGTATTGACAGAAACATCTGGTTATGTAGAATATGGTTGAATGGTAGTATTTATCATTGTTTGGATATCTATTGCGGCTGCTTTGCCTGGATTTACTCAAACTGGTTTAAAGCACAACCATGCCCAGACATCTTATTTATTCTCGGGCGCAGATAGTCTGCCAGTGTATGGCTATACAGTTATCAACGAATATCCTCATGACTCGAATGCATTTACCCAGGGTTTAATATATGAGCATGACGTATTCTACGAGGGTACGGGTCTTTATAGTAGTTCGTCCTTACGTAAGGTCGAACTAGAGACTGGTACGGTTTTGAAAATACGTAACCTTGATAATTCCTATTTTGGCGAAGGTATAACAATGTGGAATGATACGATAGTCCAGTTGACGTGGCGGAACTGGGTTGGCTTCGTGTATATTGAGTTGGATACATTTCAATTGATCGATAGTTTCAGTTATTCTACTGAGGGGTGGGGGCTCACGCATGATGATACATGTCTGATAATGAGTGATGGGACACCGAGATTGCATTATCTGGATCCTCAAACCTATGTGGAAGTCGGCTATGTTGATGTACATGCTGAGGGGACACCAGTTACGTATTTAAACGAATTGGAGTATATTCAGGGAAAGATCTATGCAAATGTTTGGTGCTCGGATTCTATCGCTATTATTGAACCTCAGACCGGCGATGTGATCGCGTGGCTTAATCTATCTGGTATTCTGACCGTCCAACATATACCTTTTCAGCCAAATGTGCTCAACGGCATTGCATATGATCATGAAAACGTGCGGTTGTTCGTGACCGGTAAATTGTGGCCTACACTTTTTGAAATTGAAGTTGACCCTATAAATTACCCACCTGAAATCATTGCCTCAAGCCCTCCTTCACCCTGTAACATAATAACTGATAGCGTTCTTTTGCTCGAGGTCTCGGCACAAGACCCTGATCCTGAAGATTCTTTGTTTTACATTTGGAGTATCAATGGGGTTGTTGATACCTCAGTTCATGATACTTGTTACTTGTACTCAAGTTCTACGGTAACAACCGATACAGTTATGGTCAAGGTTGACGATGGGATGTTTTATGATTCATTGATGTGGGTTGTCATTGTATCCAACTCCGGGGTTGTGACTGAATTACCATGGGAAAATCAAACAAGGTTGTCCTTGTACAGTTATCCGAATCCATTCAGAAAGAGGATAAACCTCAAATTCCAAATCCCAAGCTGCAATCAGCATCTATGATGCGTCCGGCAGGATGGTGTATGATTTTCCTTGCATTACGCAATACGCACTACGCCATACGCTGTCCTGGTCAGGTACTGACCAGACAGGTCGTCCAGTTCCAGGAGGTGTGTATTTTGTGAGACTGAAGATCGGCATTTACCGGATTATTGACAAAATAGTCCTGGTCCATTAGTACACCAAGGAAAAGCGAAAATGGGTTGCACTTGGCTTGATTTAATGAAGCGCATCGGTTGGTTATCGCTGCTGAAAATGCTTTTGCTTACCATCATAATCTGCTTCTGCATTTTGCGTTTTATTCATCTCGCCGCTGATGTTCCTGTAGGAACCACCTGGTCTTCAGAGATTTATGGTGACGAGGGGTTGTATACGCGTAATGCCACAGCCAAACTAATAACCAACAAATGGCTGCTTCCGTTTGAGAGTAATCCAATCGTTGTAATGCCGATTTTTCAGTTCATTGAGTACATTTTCCTTAAGTCAATGGGCATAAATCTCATCAGTGCCAGATTACCTGGGGTACTGTTTTTTATGATTACGTTGATTTTCCTCTATTTGATATTCCGGCGCTTTATTAATGGTGTGTTGAGTCTCGGGGTGTTGGTTTTGATATCATGTAACTACCTTTTGTTTGTTTACAGCAGGTTAGCTCTCAACGAGAACCTTATGCTTCTGCTGTCAGTCGCGGCTATTTACCTGGGCACAGTGTATAACAAATATTTTATTCATGCGGTGATTACACCAGTGGTTGTCTTTTTGGCTGTCCTTTGCAAAATTTCTGGATTATCAGTTTGGTTGCCAGTGCTCTTCTTGGTGTTGTACGAAAATGATGGTTTTAATATTACATCAGCAAAGCTACGCTCTATTGCATTGTCATTATTGATTTTCGTAGCTTTGTGTTTCTCGTATATGGCATTTGTAATAAAACCATATCATGATTATGGCAGGTATTATTTGGCGATAGTGCCAATTTTCCCTGAATCTATGCACGGCGTTTCCTCGGTAATCTATGCGGTGTACAAAATATTTAGAAACGGTTATTTGATATGTCATGGTATTTACAGCATTGGCTATATTGCCGGGATAATCAGTATGATTGCAATCGTTTTTATCAAGGGGATAAAGCACAAAAGGCTGCTTGGTGCATTTGCACTTTGGATTGTTATCTATGTCTTTGCCGGGGGTATAGGCGGCGGGTATAATCCGCCTCGTTATTATGTATTGACTGTAATCCCATTGATATCTATCATGGGGTTTTTCATTGTTTACTTATGGTCTTTGAGATCCAAATATGCACAAGTCTTAAAGGTTGCTTCAGTCCTTATAGTGCTCGGCTATATTAGCTTCAATGCAGGGAAGATAAGCGCCTTTATTGTTCACCCGGAGTGGTCATTTTATACCATGGCTAATGACATTAGCAATACGGTTAAGTCAAAACAAAGACCTGGGGTAATCCTTACGGATATTGTAGACACATATTCTCTAGCCTCTGGTATGTTGGTTCTCAACCTCGAAACCGGGACTGAAGACAAGAAGTTGAAATTCGACAGATACCAGCCACATTTTCTCATCACCCTGGGGCCGGTCAGCGATAACCCTTGGAATTTTCAATATATCAAGGAATATGGTTCTATTGAATTACTAAAGACATATGATGTTTTTGAGAATTATCACAATGGTAAACCAGTGCATTTCTATCAAATTGAACCGCATAGTGATATTAATTACTAAGGAGAACATATAATAGTTTCAGTGGATTTCGTTAGCATGTTACACTATTGTCACTCTGAATTTATTTCAGAGTCTCACTTTATCGAGATTCCGAAACAAGTTCGGAATGACAGGTTCCACAACATAATTGAA
>JAUWCU010000050.1 GCA_030609135.1 Candidatus Stahliibacteriota bacterium
TCTTGATTCGAAGTCCCTATATTCAAAAATAGCTTATACTAAGGAAAACATATAATAGTTTCAGTGGATTTCGTTAGCATGTTACACTATTGTCACTCTGAATTTATTTCAGAGTCTCACTTTATCGAGATTCCGAAACAAGTTCGGAATGACAGTTTCCACAACATAATTGAAACTATTATATGTTCGGAGTAATAACTGCGTCTCGGCATACCTGGTTTTGTTGATAAATGTAACTTTTTATATCCCATATAGGGAATTCCGAATGTGCTAAATGTGCTATAGGAAAAGGTTTGGCGGAGGCGTGTAGGAATCGAACCTACCGTCCCCCTTTCGAAGGACATCTGGATTTGAAGTCCAGCAAGCACACCAGCACTTATCAACCTCCGCAAACTTTACCCGAATTTTTTAATTCGGTTGTCAAGTTTAGAGTCCCGAACTCCTAAAAGGAGTGAGGGATTCCTTTACAAAAATCAGCGTCTTCCAATTTCACCCAAATTTCATATTTGGTCGAGAAATCGAGAATCTCGAATCCATTATTATGGATGAGAGGCCGAGCATTTTATTACAAATACCTGTATAATTGTATATGAAAAAAAGGGTAAGTCAAATGGTAATTTTATGACAAAATGATTAGAAATACTATTGCCCTTGACTTCTTTGAAATTGTTGTTATGCTTACAACTAGGCAATACGAGGTAATATATAGAGAGGAGGTAAGTATGTGTAGAAAAACTTGGTATCATGTAGTAATAATCGTATGTTGTATTTCGCTCATTGGTTGTGCGGTAAAACGTGCATCATTAAAAACCTATGTTGACCCGTCAATAGATCCTGCTTCTGTACAGGCTGTTGCAATTTTCCCAATGAGAAATGTTAGGTTGTTGCCAGATGAAGCAAGAGAACTCAATAGAGGTATTTCGCAGGCTTTCCATACTCAGAATCCCAGTGTTACAGTAGTGGGTCCTGCTGAGTCTGTCGATTTGCTGAATGATGCGGAACTTGCAGATGCATATAGTGATTTCCTTAGGAATTATGCTCTATCTGGAATCCCAAACGCTACTACCCTCAAAAAAATTGGTAGTGCTCTTGAAGTAGATGCAATTCTTCAGGGTGAAGTTTTTGATATAAAACAAATCGATGGTTCTTATGGTGGGAACAAGGGTGAGACGTCTCTAACAGTTCGATATGTCATATTGTCCACAAAAGTCGGTGATGTATTATGGGAAGCCACAAGCAATGCGAAATTGAAAACCGCTACTACTATTGAAGATGCACCGCCGCTGTATGAGGCAGTATTAGTAGCACAGGAGAAAATATTATCGGCTTTGCCCACACTTGGTGAGTAATAAATATTGTGTAGTATTGACAATATAAATGGATGATTTTGACTATTGACAATGATACTATATATAGTATAATGAGGTATGAATGGCAAAACTGAAAAAAATCGTCTTCAAGATGCTTTGTCGCCCATCAGAAATGCAATTCAGCGAAATAAAGAAGGTTCTCAAAGCATTCAATTGGCGACTGGAAAATATTGATGGAAGCCATTTCCACTATGAGAACGATGATCAACCAGGCGTGATTCTCATAATTGTTGTGCATAAAAAGAAAGTTTGGAGATACATAATAATTAGAATTATAGAACCGTTAAATTTGGAGGAGTGGTATGAGCTCAACAAAGACTAAAAGTCTATCTTATTATATGGGTTTGCCTTATGCTAGAAGAATAATCAGGCAATCAACAAATAGATACTTTGCTGAAGTTGAGGAACTCCCTGGTTGTATGGCACAAGGTGTCAGCGAAACAGAGGCTTTAGCAAATTTGGATAAATCCATGCGTATTTGGCTCAAGAGGATATTAAAAAAGGGCGTATCAATTCCATTGCCAATAGAAAATAGAGAATACAGTGGCAAATTTCTAGTACGTTTACCAACCTATACCCATAAGAGACTCGTGAACGATGCAAAGAGTCAAGGGATCAGTCTTAACCAATACGTGGTTGCTTTACTTAGCGATCGATCCTCGCTTTCAGCAGTTGAGTCAAAGATTGATTATATTGCGCTAAAGATTGAAGAACAAACCAAGGCTTACGAGTTACTGAGCCATACATGGACAAAAGTATCATATGGTAAATCCCAAAAGGATATCACCATGGAAAGAGATATCTCGGAAAAGAAGAAATGGTTACCATTAACTGGGTGTACCATAGGGGGAGGATATGAGACGTAAGACGACTGCAAAAAAGATTAAGCGTGCTGCTGTTTTAAAACCTGAATATCAAAAATTTATAAAGGGTTTGTCATTAAATGAACTCAAAATTGTTGCTCTTAACGCGTCCGCCAAGCCTGAATTTGGTGTACCAGCTAGTCTTAATATCAAAGATGAGTCAATACTCAAGTTTTCAGAAGGAAATAAGTTTCGAATCGTACAAAAATATTCTCTTAAGAGCATAAAAAAGGGTGATAAAGAAGTAGGTTTTATCGTTGAAGTAACATATGTTCTAAGTTATACAACAGAAATACCTATAACCGATGCTTATTTCCAAATATTTCGCAAAAGTAGCCTTCGTTTGCAAACTTGGTCATACTTCCGTCAACTAGTACATCAACTATCTATGTATATGAACTTACCACCACTAATCCTTGATGTAATGGAGGTAACATCCTAATTAAATAGCTGAACAATAAACAATCTTTCAGCATAAATCTTACAACAATCACTCCCCTTTTCTTTTGTGCCATATTTCCCGTTTACATACTATATCATAGATGTAACGGGACAGGTGTGCCAAAACATACGGTATTCAGCAGTATTCCTTCGAATGGTAAAAGAGTTTAAAGCCTTGTATTTATTGATTTTGTACGATTTTTGTCGGAATTTCAAAAGTTATGAAAAACCATGGAAGCGGATTTGAAGTCCAGCAAGCACACCAGGAGAGATGGTACCTACTTTGTGATGGGGTAGGGGGCATTGCCATCCCCCGTACCGGGTATAGGGGGCACCTGATCCAGCAATGAAAATAAGATTATGCGTACTAAGTAAATGGAACTATCTGAGTTTTTTTAACTTCTGATAATATTCCGTTTTTTTCATTGGGCAACGGATTAGACGATTGAAATCCCCGTAATCAAGCTTAAGGTCACGAGCAATTCTTTTACTTTTCTCTTGGTACATTCGTCTATCGTGATTATTGGGAATCTTAACCTTTGCGACAACCGTTTTACCGATTAAAATATAGCCTTTCCAATGTTTTGATTTTTTATTTATTTTCCCTGGGTCTACTTTTGTGAGAATTTTTTGTCTAATTTCACTTTCTTTAAAAACCTCAATTTTCTCAGTTTTCATCAATCAATAGCGATATATTCTTTCAACAGAGATTTCCATTTTCTTGGGAACTTTCCTAAATCTCCATCAGAAATGCTTAACAAATCTTCGAAGAGATCGGTTAATTCCTCGTTTAATTCTCTCAATACATCAAACTCATTATCTCCAAAACTATATAATTCCAATTCTTCAATATCACCAATCACCTCACCACGTGAGGTTTTTATGAGTTTCACCGTTATTGGCTTTTTTAATGAATATTTGAAATTGATTAGCTGATATATCTGCGTATATTTGATATCCGGACTGCTTTCGTATCCTAATAAGCCATTGATTGTCATATTCGTTTGTGTCCATAGTGAAACGCATAAGACATTACTTTCTGCTGATTTCCAATTATGTTTTACAGAAACAAATTCTTGCTCAGTAGCACTGGATTTCAGTTCGACTCCCTTGCTCATTCTTATTTCCCTTTGAATGATTTAACATTTGTGTCATATTCTTTAATTTTATCTTCCAACCAATTCTTTAAAGCACGGGCGGTTCTTATATCAACCGATATTCCGCATTCAATTTCACGCACGATTCCTTTTTTCCCTGTTACTTTCTTAGGTTTACCCAAACGTCCTTTATCGTTGATATTATATACGATTGATTTAGGGGTTACATTTCGATCGATAAAAAACTCACAATAGATGTTCCCATTTGGTGTTATTCCTCCATAGGCTCCATCAACATGATAAGTGCGATATGATGGCGTTTTAATATAGTGAACTAATATCTCCTTTGGTAAATCTTTTTTGGTTGTAGCCATTTTCGTACCTCCAGTTTTTCTGATCAATTATAATCACGATATCTGAAGAGTCAATAGTGTTGTGTTTTTGTGCATAAGCTCCGATTAAGCGAAGCAACCGTCAATGCCACTCCTGTTCTTTTCTGTACCATATTGTATAATAGAATTGAGTAAGATATCGTGCTTTACAGGCTTCTGCAATTAACTCACTTATCAGCATGGCAACATGTTAACATTCTAACATGTTAACATGTTAGAATGGGATTAAATTTCATTACGGTATAATCGTGAAGCGGAGAAGGAGGATACGGAGTCGGGAAAGGGGATGTAGATTTGACGTCTCTTCCTGGAAAGAAAAGGGGGTTTGATCTCGGTTGCTTTTGCATTGTAGTTGCCTGTCTGCTCACGCATTGCGGAGATTTATCCCGCTTCGTATTATAATGCTATAAATAGAATTGTCCGATTTACCCCGTTAGATGCATGGTGGTTTTAATAGTGCGGAGTTTCGACGGAGACAGTTATCTAACGGGGTGAATCGGGCGTTGTTTGATAAATCAAACGACTACATTATTATAAGTGATATGAGAAATGTATTTTCACGTATGAAAATTGTCAGTGTAATGTGCTTCTCGACTCGTCTCACTCGCTCGAAGGATAAGGGTGAGTGCGGATTCACTCGAAGAATAAATGTTTTGTGAGATTGCTTCGTCGCTTCGCTCCTCGCAATGACCCCGTACAACTTCGTTTTACGGGGCAGGCATGATCAGGAAGGGGAGCGAAGTAATGACACGAGGGGGATACCATTTAATTCTAGAAGAGGTTTTCTGACTTTGATTTTGCATGTTTGACAATTTTGCGGATATATATATAATTCACAATGACACAAAAGAACATAAGTAATATTATGTACAAGCCTAACTATAAAGATGGGAGTATTGTAAATTTAATGAGTTCAGTTTTGAAGACCTATGGATGTGAATCCAAATATGAGTCATTAAAAGTTTTAAAACCTGATGAATTACGTAAATCTAAGAATGTTGTTTTAATTGTCATTGATGGGTTGGGTTATGAATATTTAACTGAATACGGAAAAGATACTGTTTTTAATAATTATCTCAGGGGTAAAATAACGTCTGTTTTTCCTGCTACTACAGCTACTGCCATCACAACGTTTGTCACCGGCGTTGCACCACAACAACATGCTATTACAGGATGGTATGTATATTTAAAAGAATTAGGTTTGGTATCTACAATACTACCGTTTACTCCGAGGTGCGGTGGTTTGTCCTTTAGTCAGATAAAGATAAACCCTAAAGTTATATTCAATCAAAAGTCAATATTTGAAAAAATAGAAGTCGATTCATATTATATTATTCATAAAGATTTTTTGAAATCTGATTACACTGTAGCTTTATCCGGACGAGCAAAGAGCAGACCGTTTAATAACCTCACAGAT
Organism: Candidatus Stahliibacteriota bacterium; assembly: GCA_030609135.1. Lineage (GTDB taxonomy): Bacteria > Hydrothermota > Tepidihabitantia > SM23-42 > SM23-42 > JAUVZL01. The sequence goes on from JAUWCU010000050.1 coordinate 5,581, forward strand.
TTTTTCCGACAGATAAGGCGAGTACTTTCCTCAACAAAACGTAAGAAGTATGTTTATGCTTATTTGCACAAATTAGATGCGTTATGTCATGAATATGGAACAAAAAGTGCTGAGGTTCTCGCATATTTCAAAGATTTTAATAAAAAACTCATTCCATTTTTAAAATCAATCAAAGGTACTGATACTACAGTGATTATTACTGCTGATCATGGTCTAATTGATACAACCAAATCTCGAATAATTAAACTAAAAGAGCATCCTGAATTTGTTGATACTCTCATACTGCCGTTATGTGGTGATACAAGAATTGGGTATTGTTATATCCATCCATCAAAGATAAAAAATTTTAGAGAATATGTGAGTAGGATTTTTAAGAATTGTTGTGAATTGTATAGGGGAGAGGAATTGATCAGGAAAAAATATTTCGGTTTATTTGAGCCTAATGAAAATCTATTTAGCAGAGTCGGTGATTATATTTTGGTTATGAAGGAAAATTATATAATTAGAGATTTTGTTTTGGGCGAAGACGAATATTTTCCTATAGGAAATCACGGGGGAGTTAGTAAAGAAGAGATGTTTGTTCCGCTGATTGTGATCAAGACGTAAAGTCACTGAGTACGTTTTGATCGTTTAGTCCGTTTAGAACGTTAATACCGTTAATTTCGTTTAGATCGTTGAGCGTTTTATTCGTTTAGTTCGTTTGGATCGTTACGAATACGAAGTACGAATTACGAATACGATATTTATCGATATTTCTGTCCTAAAATCCTCACGTCACCGCGTTTAATGGTGACATCATGCGTGTCAAAATAGATGAGCAACGGTAATACATATTTACGGCTTGCGCCGAGCATGTCCCTGAACTGGGAGATTCTTATTTCTTTATTTTTCTTTAAGAATTCAATCAATTTCTCTTTGGCTTGTGCGACGTAGTTATTGTGAAATACAATAGATTCACCCACGGAAATTAGAATACCAGAGTCTATCATATATCGGTGGGCGTTCTTTATAATTTTTTCGTCGCCGAGTTTTTGCTCTAAAACTGCATCGTAACTCGGTGGTTTGTATGCAGCATCCAGATATAGTCTCTCGATTTTTCTGATAGCTGCATCGAGTTCCTTATCCAGGACCACCGTGAAATCGAATAGGCTTATTTTGTTGTCAGAACTGATTTTTATACTTTTCTGATCGGACATCTTATCAAGTGTGTAATTCATAAGACTCTTGTCCATTATTTTACAAATTCGTTTCATAAGTTCGAGTTTCGGTATTCCTATATCGGTTGGATTTGTCTTGTGGTAATCCTTTAAGATATCCAGTATTTTCGCATATAGTTTTTCAAGATTATGCTGTGAATAGTACAAGCCTCTTGTCTTATTACATAAGATTGCCTTATTTTTTATGATCAATGTTTCGACTATCGTCTTGACTTCAGTTTGCGGTAAATTCAGGTCATGGGCGATTTCGTCGATTTTCTGAGGTACTTCAAAATTAGCAAGTAGGTTTTCCTCGACCATTATTACAGTATCGCCAGTCTCGACTTTTTGGAGATGTTCGATTAGTTTTTCATCAAAACCTTTGGCCTTGGTTGCTTTTGGGTCAATGATTGAACCGCCGCCGATTGTTGTCTGGGGTGAATAGGTCCTTATAACATACCGATCACCTACATCACTCACTGCCGGCATTTCTAGACGGAATTGCGCCATCGCTTTGTCACCTGGTTGGAGTGTTTTTTTATCAAGGAGTACAATCCTGCCCATAATCTCTTTAGTGCCCAGATGGACGCGCAGGCGCGTAAGGTTTTTTAGCGGTTTTTCTGCTGATTTTAGCAGGTATAGTGAAACATTGAGATAGTTGGAAGATTCGTAGTACCCGGGTTGGGCAATTATGTCGCCTCTTTTTATTTCATCTTTTTCTGCGCCAACTATGTTTATGGCGGTACGGAACCCCGTAGTCGCTTCTTCGACCTTTTTATTATGCACCTGGATACCGCGCACCTTTATTTTCTTTTTACCGGGGAGCAGTTCGAGTGTATCACCAACCTTTATTTTTCCAGAGAGAACCGTGCCTGCAACGACGGTTCCAAACCCCTTTATAATGAAACATCGATCAATAGAAACTCTGAAGATACCACGATCTTTTTTTGCCTGTGTTTGGGCAATGAGTTCATCGAGTATTTTTTTAAGATTATCAATACCTTCACCAGTCGTGTTTGATACGGCGACTATCGGCGCATTTTCAAGGAACGAACCAATCATCAATTTTTTGGTGTCTTCAATGACGAAGTGCAGCATATCTTCCTCAACCAGATCTTTTTTCGTAATAACGATTACGCCTTTCTTGATTTCCAGGAGTTTCAGGACTTCAAGGTGTTCAATGGTCTGCGGCATAATTCCATCGTCAGCAGCAATGACAAACATGACAAAGTCGATGGTGCTTGCGCCGGCGACCATGTGGCGCACGAATTTTTCATGACCAGGAACGTCGATGATTGTTACATCCTTGCCCAAAAAAGCAAAACCAAGATCTGTGGTCATGCCTCTTTCTTTTTCTTCTTTTAGTCGGTCTGGGTCATAGCCGGTTAAGGCTTTGATCAAAGCGCTCTTGCCGTGGTCAATGTGACCTGCGGTGCCGACAACGATGTGACGTTTTTTATCTGGTGGCATTGTCAAAAGTTGTAAGGCGTGGCGGTCCGTATGGTTGTTCGCTGATTGTTGGCAGTGTTTTTTTGTATCAGACTATCCATTAGCAAGTATTTCACTGAATGCTTGAATGATGAATTTCTCTTCGTCTTTTAGTACGGTGCGGAAATCAAGGAGAATCAGGTCCTCAGATACTCGTCCATAAACAGGTATATTACACATCCGCAATGCACGGGCAAGGTCCTGAGCTGGTATGGTCTTTGGTTTTACAGCCACAACAAAGGTCGGGAGTTGTTCTGTACTGAGTGAACCACCACCGATTTCAGATACGTCTTTTTGCACTGAAATTTCGAGTTGTTCCCTGAACTGCTTCTTGAGTTTCCTGGCACACCTGGACGCGTGGCGTCTGATATCTTTAACAGGTTTTAAAAGGATGCTCATGACGCCGTGGTTCTTGAGTAATGTTTCTTCCTTATGCAAGAACAATTGTAGCGTTGCTTCCAGAGCTTCATTTGCGAGTTTATCACACCGCAGTGCCCGGGTAAGCGGGTTCTTCTTTATTTTGTTAATTATTTTTTCTTTTCCAATGATGATGCCGCACTGAGGACCGCCAATGAGTTTGTCGCCGCTGAAACAGACAATATCAGCGCCGGTTCTTATGCTGTCTTGCACAGTTGGTTCTTTTGGTAAATTGTGTTTGGAAAGGTCGATCAATGCACCGCTCCCCAGGTCATCTATTACAGGTAAATTGTATTTCTTGCCGAGTTCAACAAGTTCTCCGAGCGAGATCTCTTTAGTAAAACCAATAATGCGATAATTTGATTGGTGCACGCGCAGCAGCGCGCCGGTGTTTTCATTGATCGCGTCTTCATAGTTCTCAAGATGCGTGCGGTTCGTGGTTCCGACTTCGTGCAATATCGCCCCGCTTTGCTCCATGATTTCTGGAATCCTGAAAGCCCCGCCAATTTCAATGAGTTGGCCCCGTGAGACAATGACTTCTTTATTTTTGGCTAATGCATTCAAGATTAAGAGTGTAGCACCTGCATTATTATTAACGATTATCCCTGCCTCAGCACCAGTTATTAGACTCAATATCTGACTGATTTTTCTGTATCTGTCTGTCCGTCTTCCTTCTTCGTCAATTTGAAGTTGAGAGTATCCAACCGAAGCATTGTGTAGGATATCAGCGATCCCATGACTGAATGGTGCGCGTCCGAGTCCAGTGTGGAGTACGATACCGAGTGCATTGACCGCGCGTCGGAAATATGGTCTCACCAGATCTTTGAACTCGCACAGTATGCTATTTTTGAGAAAGTCCAAATCATAATCTTCGCCAGCAAGTATCCGTTCTCTGAATTCGTCGATTTTATTTCGTATTATGGCAGTTACATAGTGTTGCTCTAATTGTTCAAGGAATTTCTGGAGCTCAGGCCATTGAAGTATCTTGTCAACCGCAGGTATGTTACGTAGGATGTCTTGTTTTTCTGTTTCTTTCACAAAGGATTATAAATAAAAAGTCATGAGATGTCAAGTGTATTACGTAATTGTTTGGAAAACAAAGGCCATGGTGTCTGCATTAGCAGACACCATGACACTTCTGTCAATTTATCAGAATTTCACTACATACCAGACATCAAAACCAATTTTCCATGCGAAATTACTGCCGCCCTGGTTCACCATTTCAAGCGGATAAGTGAATTTCGGTCTCAAACTCAGTCCCTTTGCAGGTATTGCTACGAGACCCGGAATGATATTCAGACGACGTTTTTGTGAATTGTCAAGTGAAGTTCCGCTCGAGTCTTTTGCCTGCATGGTTTCCATAAAGCTGAAGTTCAAGAATGCTTTGATTTGTTTATTGAACACGTAGTCAATTTTGAAGATGGCTTCGATTTGATCGCCGACATCAATATCCGCGTCATTTTTCATATTATACCAATAACCGGCTTTCAAGTGGAAAATGACAGGAACCATTTTGTACATAAATAATGCGCCAACTGCAATATCTAAGGTGCGGTCGTCAAGCGAGATATCGAGATCTTCACTCGATGTCGGAATACGTACTGCTGCAGTACCGGTAAAGAATGGTTGATCTTTCCCACCGACGAACTGATAACGTGTTTTTACCCACATATCCTGCAATCCCATGGAGCTTAAAGTATCTTTACTTTTATACATGACCGGGACATGGACCATGAGTTCCCATTTGTCTATAGGTGCATAGCCAAGCATAAAATGTCCACTAATAACATCAGTTTGACTTACATCAGGGAGGTCGGTCCATTCTTCATTTGCCCAGCCCCATGATCTGGTCGTTGTGGAATAACCAAATCCACCCATGAAGATACCTGTACCAGCAGGTATTGCCTTGGCGCCACGCCATAGCAGTGGCGTAGCATTAGCCAGGTTCACGATAAGCAACAATGCAAAGATCAGGCAGGTTATTTTTTTCATTATTTACCTCCTTACGTCCCTTCGGGACGTCGATTACGGTGATTAGTAGAAAGATTATCCCGATTTTTCATATTAATATGTAATATCATAAATCGAGGATCCCGCCACGCGGGACAGTGATTTTTATGTTTCCACCTTACTCTTTCTTCGAAAGAGTCGATTATTTTGATAGTATTTTGATCGCATAGATATTGTGAATTTCAAGCTTATAAAACACCTCGTTGGTTATTTGTATTTGTGATAAGTATTTGCTCCAGGATTTCTCGTATCTTTATATGTAATTTTAAAAAACCCTGGGAGCGGCGGTCTCGTGGTCTTGGTAAATCAACCTTGATTTCGTTATCAATGCGACCAGGTCGATCGCGCATAATAAGGATGCGACTTGCCAGGAATATCGCTTCGTCGATATTATGTGTAACAAAAACCACGGTTTTCTGCTCCTTTTGCCAGACTGCTAAAAGTTTTTCTTGCAGTCGATGTCTTGTTCTTTCATCAAGTGCCCCAAAGGGTTCATCGAGCAATAGCAGTTTAGGGTTGTGCGCCAGAGCTCTTGCTATGGCTACTCTTTGTTGCATGCCTCCTGATAGCTCATAAGGGAGTGCTTTTTCAAAACCAGTTAGACCTACAAGGTCGATGAATTTTCGTGCCTTCAGATAACGTGTTTTCTTTGGGATTTTTTTTATTTCGAGACTGAAACATACATTATCAATGACATTACGCCATGGAAAGAGCGAATACTGTTGGAATACAAGCGTCGCTTCACGGTTCAGATCTTGTATGACCGTATCGGCAAGGATGATATCACCCTCACTCGGTTGTTCAAGACCAGCGATGAGTCTAAGCAGGGTTGTTTTACCACACCCTGTGGGTCCAACAATACAGAGAAATTCGCCATCTTGACAATCAAAAGACAGGTCAGAAAGAGCAATCACTTTTTCTTTTCGTTCACCGAGAAATGTTTTTCCGATATTATTGATTCTGAGAAATGACATTATCGTTCCTTTGCCTGCCATACTGATGTTCGGTCGGCAATGACTTTCACCCCGTAACTCAGGAGGGCACCAACTGCGCCGATCAGAATCATACTGGCGATGAGGATATCCATCTCTGCAAGTTCATATGAGAATATGATCAGATATCCAATGCCGGCATCACTGCCAGGCAGCATTTCAGCTGCGATAATGACCATCCAGGATATGCCGAGGCCTACTCTTAATCCAGTGAGGATTGAAGGCAATGATGATGGGAATATCACCTTTTTGAACAGTTTTTTCTGATCTGCTCCGAGGAGTAATGCGGATTCAATGTAGAGATGTTTTACGGATTTGACACCATGTACAGTATTAAGAAAGATCGGAAAGAATCCACCGTAGAAAATGACGTACAGCATACCGAGCTGAATATGACCAAAAATGGATGTGGTGTAGTGTGCGCCAAACATATCCGCAATAGTATAGGTTTTGAAGATAGCCATAGCAAATGGGATCCAGGCAATAGGACATAAAGGTCGTAATAATTCGATAACCGGGCTGAACAGCCTATGGAAAAGGAGGTATCTACCGACCAAAAGGCCCAGCGGAATACCAATAACTGCTGCTAAAATAAACCCGAGAACAACCCTTGAGGCGCTTACACATATGTGGCGTACAAAGCTCCCTGTATTGAGAAGGTCGGTGAATGGATGTATCAGACGGTTGACCACATCACCGACTCTCGGCAGGAGAGCAGGGTTATTTGCCTGTATGGCAAAGAATTCCCATACCGCGATAATAATAATTGGAATCACGAGACCGAGTAAGATAGATCTCAATATCTTGCTAATACCATTTCTCCAGTTTTAATTCCTTAGCGGCTTTATTAAGTACACTAAAGTCATAAAGAATATCTTCGACCTCTTTATCTTTTTTGTCTTTTAACTTGTCATTCAATTTACCCAGGCGGTTCATCTCGTCAATCCAGACTTGCATTGTTTTTTTCCAGTAATCAGTAGGATTTGTTATGTATCCAGATGTTGGTATTGATTTTTCTTCTACTTCAATAGAGGTTCCAATCCATTTGGATGCGTCCTCAATAGCCATCTCTGGATCTTCATTCATATAGTTTGTAGCCAAGATGATCAACTTGAGAAATTCTTTGATCACTTCTTTTTTCTCGATCATTGCCTGATCAGTAGCGCCAATACAACAACATGGATGGTCTTTCCAGATGCCGGGCGGCAGTTCATTAAGATCAGCCACACATTTACCTACCCCTTTGGTTTCAGCAATTGCACACCAGGGATTATTCGATACATAACCGTCAATAATATTATTCTGAAGTCCGGGGACTAAGTTCTTCTCGCCTTTCATGTGAACCATAAGAATGTCTTTTGTTCTATCAGATTTATCACTTGTGTAGGTTAGTCCTTCTTCGACAAGCGCTCTTTCAAAGATTAATTTAGCAATAGCAACCGGGTTTTTGAATCCGATTCTAATCGGTTCTTTAGATTTCTGTACCCATTTAACAAATTCTTCCCAGGAGTTAACATGATTTTCAGGGGTGAGAACGAGCATGTCGCCTTTTGTATGGAGCGGTGCAATAATCTTCATGGGTGAACCTTTGTCAGTGAAAAAGGCAACCGCTGCAACACCGCCAAAACCGACTTCAAAATGTCCTTGCGCCATTAACGTCGGCATTTTAGAACCGCCGCCTGACAGGTATAGTTCAATGTCAGCGATTTTTTTGTCTCCTTTCATCAATTCATAATGTTTCTTTGCTTCAGCCTCTTTTAAGTATACATTGCAGTCTTCTTTTGTCCTTTCGTGTTCAAGGCAAGCAACATAGAGCGCAGTTTGGTGGTCATGTCCAACAAAGCCTACCTTGAGCACTTGTATCTCCGGTTTTCCACAGGAGATGAGGAACATGGAGATGAAGCACACTCCAATCAGTTTTTTCATTTTACCTCCTTACTCTTTCTACGAAAGAGTCGATTACAGTGATGTTATTTCGATTACACAGATATTCTGTTGCTTTATTGGCTTTATGTATAGAATTCGTTTTGATTATTTACCTTTTCTAACAGGGTTTACTGTAAAAGAGTTTGCAAAAGCAATGCCCGTCTTTTGTTACTTCATCTTTGAGTCCAGAACAGGGGCATAAAACATCTTTGTCTGGATCGAGTGGGTGACTCTGTTTGCACGGGCAATAGTATTTGCCGAATTCATTGAAGTTCATAGTCATTAGACCAACGACTTTCTTAAGTCGTTCTTCATCGGGGTTGAGTTGGTGCTCGCTTGATTTAGCGATTTCCTTCACTCTCTCAAAGTTCTTATTGTATTCATGTGTTCCAATAACATCATCCCATGGGTTTGCCATTTATACCTCCTTACGTCCCTTCGGGACGTCGATTACCCCATAAGTTTGACAACTTACGGGGCATTTCAGTGAACTCAATATCTTCGACAAGTAGTGATATTGTCATGATTATCCCGCCACGCGGGACATTGATGTTTATTGCTTTTAGTTTCTGTGGAAACTTCTTGCCTTTTGAGACACCCGGTTGAGTGTCCTATTTTGAAATCAACATTATTGATTATACTAAGTGGGAAGGTATTATTGTGATACGGGACGTTGCTATGCTGGAAACCAACTGGTTTCCGTGCAAAGACCATCACTTTTTACCTCCATGTTGTATTGTTAGGTGTAAATGTTTTAGCTGAGTATATTGATAGGTGATAAGAAGGATGGTTGCTTCCATGGTGTAGACTCGACCGAGTCCGCGATTCTTAAGCATCACTTTTTACCTTCTAATATGAATAGACTATACCAATACATTAGAATAAATATATACAGATATAGTAGTTTGTCAAGTATTATTTGTGAGATTTCTGAAAAAGTCATTTTCTGTCACCCTGAACTGGTTTCAGGGTCTCACAATTCATTGATTTTATTAGAACCTGTCCTGATGAAAATCAGGATGCTGAAATAAGCATGCCCTGAAGAGATTCTGAACCAAGTTCAGAATGACACTTTCAGGGTTCAGCATGACAATTTACGTTGATTCATACCTTTTTCAGCAACCTCTTTGTTACTATTTCTTAAGTAGACCAGCGAGGGTTTGACCTGCAAAGGTTTTTTCGATAGATATCGCAAGGTTTGCCCAGAGTTTTCGGGTTGGACAGGTCTTTATTAATGTACAGATTTTTGGATTATCAAGACAGTCGACCGGCGCAAACGATCCTTCTAAGATTTTGTAAATATCAATGATTTTGATTTTTCCTGGATGTTTTGTTAAGAAATAACCACCCTTTGAACCTCTGGTTGCACTGATTAAGCCTGCGGTGCGTAATGTAATCACAATCTGCTCAAGATATTTCTTTGAGATCTTTTCACATTCTGCGATGTCTTTAAGCAGGACCGGTCCTTTTCCATAACTCGCCGCTAAATCGACGAGAAGCCTTAAACCGTAACGGAATCGTGATGATACTTTCATCATATTCCTTTTTTTTAAGTCTCAAACAACATGTATTCAATTTCCCAAATATATTATTACTGTATCGACAGGTCCGCGGAGATTAGGGTACCAGGCAGTATCAGGCCAAGTTGGATTGTCTACACTATCTATAAACATAGTCACATAGGTTGCCCCCTGGATTTTGGTCGTGCCGTAACAGACACTGTCTATTTCAAAATAACCGGGTAAACTATCCTTAGTCTGAGTGGTCAATGTGCGGTTACGCAGTACCTCGAGATCATGTGGGTTTATGTCTCTTATTTTTATTATCAAGCCATTTATACCAGTAGAATCACTCGTTTTATAAGCCCAACCGTACACATGAGATAAAAACGGTTCCTCGTCATCCGTACAACTGATACATACAAACATGAAAAGAAATAGTAATATTGTAATTTTTTTCATATTGATTCTTCCTATTTATTATAGGTATTACCCTTGCAATGTCAAGATATATATGTATAATGCAAATATGAAGATACTCATCCTGGCCGTACCGGTCGGCGCCGGACATCTTAAGGCAGCAAAAGCGATTGAGCAAGCACTACATGCGATTGATCCGAATATAGATGTGAGGTTTGAGAATTGCTTTAAATGGGTACAACCTATACTTGGTTATTCATACAGGAAGATTTACGATTTCTGTCAAAAGAAGGCTCGGCGATTACTCAAGTTTTTTTATGGCGGGCTTGGTGTAAGTACTGGCGCATCGCCATTTCTTTATCGTATGCATAAGATTCTGGCTCATCGCTTCAGAATCTTGCTTGATGACTATAAACCAGATTATATACTGTGCACACATTTTTCTCCAGGTTATTTTGCCGCCCTTTACAAGAATGACCATAACTACAAAATAGGAATTGTCGTGACAGATTATTATGTGCACCCGCATTGGGTTAATAAAGAGATAGACGATTATTTCATACCACATGAATTCTTGACTGAGCAGATCATGGCTTATGGCGTGAAGCGAGAGCAGGTTTTTCCCTTTGGCATACCGGTCGCGCTTGAACTTGAACAGGAGATTGATAAAGAAGCTGCGCGCAAGCGCTTTGGTTTATCAGAAAACAGGGTTTCTGCTACAGTAATGGGAAGTAGGGTTTTTGGCGGAGAGTGGTTTGAACTAGTAAAGAGAATAGTTGATCTTGACTATGACCTATTGGTCTTGTGTGGCGATAACAATGAGGTCATGAATAGGATTAAGAAACTAAAAGGGAAATCAGGATTGAGTACCTACGGTATGGTTGAGCGGATCCATGAGTTGATCGGGACTACCGACATACTCATTACCAAAGCCGGTGGCATAACTTCAACTGAAGCATCTAAGGTTGGACCATGCCTTTTGTTTGCGAATTCGATCGTCGGCTTAGAGAATATGAACGAGGATTTCTTCATAAGCCACAATGCCGCAATACGGCTTACCCTGGAGAACGCAAGTTCAGTAATAGCTGATCTTTTGTCCCATCCTGAGAAAATGACCGCAATGAGGAAGAACCTGAAGGATATCGGGAAGAGAAAAACAGCGCTCAATATCGCCAGGACGATTCTCCATGGAACTTGACGAGTTTGAAAAAGTCGTTGAGTATGTATTGGCGACTTTACCAGATTTTATCCGCAGTAAACTCCAGAATATCGACATTGTAATTGAGGAACAGCCGATTGTCCACAAGTCACTCTTAGGCCTTTACCAGGGAGTGCCTTTGAAAAAGCGGGGCGTTTGGTACGGCAATGTGATGCCGGACAAAATTACCTTATTCAAGAAGAACATAGAGCGGATAAGCAGTAATGAAGAAGAACTAAGACACTGGATTCACCGGGTGATTATTCACGAAATCGGACATTACTTCGGGTTTGATGAGAAAGGATTGCAGGATAGTGGATACTGAAGTGAGTAACAGAGTCCCGCTGGTGTAAACACCTACCCCGCTGTTTTTCACTACGGGACAGGCGGGATAAATATCGGAGTAATGGAGTGTCGGAGTAATGGAGGTAATAGGTAAGCTATTCTAAAAAATGATAAAAACAATGAGGCCAAATTGCCAGAAATGGTATAAAATAATGTAGTTGCCCAATTCATTGGGCTTCTTTTAGTGCAATAACTTCGTTATTGCAATGCCTGATAAATCAGGC
>JAUWCU010000106.1 GCA_030609135.1 Candidatus Stahliibacteriota bacterium
TGTGAAACGATATTCATAAATTGTATTACACGGGGCAAGCCCTGTGTAATAAAAGAATGATTTTATGCAAAAAGAAATGGAAATAACCGAGCTACCTTAATTATTGTGAAACGATATTCATAAATTGTATTACACGGGGCAAAGCTTGCCCTGAACCTTGTGCTGAATATCATTTCAGTATTGTTTCAGGGGTAAGGAGTTCATTTGATAAATTCAAAATCAAGGGATAAAGATGTGTCCAAGTTTCTGCTTAACCGAGCTTTCGTGTTGACATTGTTAATGATTTCTATATAATTGTTTCGTGAAAAGAGTTCTTTTTTCTCTTATAATAATAATTATTTTTGCTATACCGTTATTGATCAATGCGCAAACCGACCAATCAAGCATATCAAGCACTGATATCGATATGAGTGCCGATATCAGTGTACTCGAAAAACCGATAATATCTGAAGAATACATCCTTATGCCTGGCGACAAGTTGCTTGTAACGATAACAGGAGCCACAAACTACTCTTACACAACCGGCATTACGTATGAAGGTAAGGTCATGATCAGGATACCTGTAACTTCCATGCCAACGGCACAGGGCGTGTATGTACCCCAATATGATATTGTAAATGCAGTACCAGTGCATAATTTGACTTTGAAAAGTGCCAAGGATTCTCTGCTCCATGTTTTTTTAAAATATTTTAGAAACATCAAGGTTGACATAACGCTCCTTGGTATGCGTCGGTTCACGGTCTTTGTTGTTGGTGAAGTCAAACGTCCCGGCATGGTCCGAGCCTATCCGGTTGACCGCGTATCAACCGCGATAAAACGGGCTGGGGGCATAACGACTGTGGGCTCCCGTACAAAAATCAAGTTGAAAAGAAAAGGCAAGCTGTATAAAGTTGCCAATCTTGAGGAATTTGAAAAAACCGGTAATACTGAGAATAACCCTTATGTTCAAGACGGTGACCTTATTGTCGTACTGCGCATGGAAAAATCGATTATCATAAAAGGAGCCGTATTCGGCAAAAGAGGATATGAATTGCGGGTTGCAGAACTAACTGCCGCGCGGGAGCGGACAAGTGAAGGTCTATACGAACTGGAACAAGGAGAACGGGTCTCTGATGTAATTTCAAAGGCTGGTGGCATAACGCCGTGGGCTGACATGCAAAGTGTGTACATACAAAGAGACAGTGTGAAAATCAAAATTAACCTTGCCAATGTGCTCAGCAATATGAATGTCGAGGACAACATCGTACTTGAGAATGGAGATGTTTTAGTCATTCCATCAGTCAATGCGATCGTCTATGTCCAGGGACAAGTGGTCAATCCTGGTGCATTCACATTCCAACCCATGCTTAGAGCTAGTGATTATATAGGCCTTGCCGGCGGGCCCATTGGCGACGCCCACATGTCTGGCCTACGCATTTACCGTGATAAAAAGAAAATATCCGGAAAAAACGATCCCATAATCGAACAAGGGGATAGAATAATGGTACCGCGCCAGATATTCAAGTTCTGGCAAGACTATGTAGAAATAGGTGCGGTCTTTGCATCATTCTTGATAGCATATTTAACTCTAACAGCTAAATGATTTGAGCTACTTGGTTTGAAGGACAAAAATCACAACACTGACATTTATCCGCGATATAAGGGTTATTCAAGTACGCAGCTATACAAGATTTTATAGCAAATAGGAGGTTAATATGGCCATCCTACTTATTTTCTTACTGGGGGTAATTGAGCCACCGGGCAAACCCCTGGCAAAAGATGTACCAAATGATGAAGGTGGTAAAATTATACTCACCTGGCAGCCAACACCACAAAGCGATGAAATAGACGGCTATGATATCTACCGTGCAAAAGAAGAAGAGCCCTTTGAAAAAATAGGTTCGACAGACAAATGGACCAATCAGTTCACTGATACAGAAACCAAGAACGGCGTCAAATACCAATACAAAATAGCCAGTGTCAAACAAGGAGAAATTCTTGCCCAATCTGAAATCTCAGAACAAGTCAAAAGCAGCGGGCAGTGGTTCCATTCAGGCAGACTAAATATTCTTCTGGGGTTTATTATCTATACTATCCTTCTTCTGTGGTTTATTTTTCATGCACGTGCAGGAAAAAAAATGTTTGTGCGAAAAATTCCCGGTCTCGATGCTTTGGATGAGGCAGTCGGTCGAGCAACAGAAATGGGCAAGCCAATCCTCTATGTTCCTGGCTTGTCATCGATCGCCGACATTGCAACAATCGCCTCACTTAATATCCTTTCACGCGTTGCCAAAAAAACCGCTGAATATAATACAACGCTTCTCGTGCCGAACCGTAACCCAGTTGTTTACACGGTGGCGCAAGAAATCGTTAAGCAAGCCTACACTGAAACAGGAAGACCCGACATTTACAACCCGGACAATGTGTACTTTATCACCGGGAATCAGTTTGCCTACGTTGCTGCGGTTTGCGGTACAATGGTCAGGGAAAAACCCGCAACAAATCTCTTCTTAGGTTACTTTTGGGCAGAATCTCTCATTCTTGCAGAAACCGGCGCCTCAACCGGTGCAATCCAGATAGCTGGTACTGATTCGGTCTTTCAATTACCATTCTTTATTACGACCTGCGATTATACTTTGATCGGTGAAGAGTTATATGCAGCATCGGCTTATCTTTCGCGCGAGCCGCTTCTCATGGGTTCTTTAAAAGGACAGGACTGGGGTAAGATGATCATCCTCGCAATTCTCATCATTGGCTCTGCATTAATGCTCATCGGTGTTGAACAAGTTGCTGCTTTGTTCAACATATAAAAAGGAGACTCAAATGAAAAAACGCATCCCTTTATTAATATGTGCGGTCCTGGGGATTTTCATGATCGTCCAATTCTTTATACCACACTCAATCAGCCAACGGTTTTTTGACCACAGTTATAAATGGTACATTGCAATCGCAGGCTTTGCCTGGATACTTGGCGCGGGAAGTCTTATTAATCACCACATTACCAAAATAAAGCGCAAACAAAAACGGTGGTACTTCAGCATTGTGACTTTGACCAGTCTTATAGTCATGGCAGTGCTTGGTATTTTTTGGGGTATTAGAACAGGTACATTGTTCATGACGTTCTACATGAATATAATCCTGCCACTCGGTGCAGCGATGTATGCAATCCTCGCATTTTACATGGCATCAGCTGCATACCGTGCATTCAGAGCAAGATCTAAGGAGGCAACAGTCCTGCTCATCGCTGGCTTTGTGGTCATGCTTGGCATGGTGCCTTTTGGAGATTTTATCTGGTCCAAGATTCCGGAAATTGCAGAATGGCTTTTGAGCGTTCCAAATACTGCGGCAAAACGAGGGATAATTTTTGGCGTGGCATTTGGCGGCGTGTCAACCGCGTTGAAAATCATCCTTGGTATTGAACGATCCTGGCTTGGTGGTGGAGGTTAATATGGATATATTCAAAGCGCTCACAAAAATACCCAGACAAGTAATCTATGTGGTAATCGCCCTTGGTGTTATAATCCCCTTGCTTAAACCGATTGGTTTACCAATCAGGGTCATGCCCAAAAGCAGACAACTATTTGCCGCAATTGACAGCTTGGGTCCACGATCAAAACCTGTTCTTATATCAGTTGACTTTGACCCTCAATCAATGCCTGAGCTATACCCCATGCTCGTCGCAGTCCTGCGCCATTGTTTTGCACGTGATATCAAGGTTATTATAATGGCTTTATGGCCCCAAGGACCAGGCTTGGCAGAAATGGCGCTTGATGTAATTCCCAAAGAGTTTGACAAGGAATACGGCAGAGACTTTGCTTTTTTAGGCTATAAGTTTGGTGTTACAGCTATCCTTTTGGGTATGGGCGACAATATCAAGAACGTATTCCCAGTCGATTATCATGGAACACCCCTGGATTCAATCGAAATCACTGCTCATTTACAAAACTATGATGATCTAAGCGTTGTTATCACGCTCTCTGCGGGTGATCCAGGATGGCGCGCCTGGCTTTTATATGCCCAAGCAAGATATAGCGCCAGGGTTGGTATCGGAGTTACTGCTGTATCTGCAGCTGATGTGTATCCGTATGTTGAAACCGGTCAGGTTATAGGTTTACTTGCCGGCATGAAAGGCGCATCTGAATATGAGATATTAGTCCACGAACATGGCTATTCTGAAGGTAAACGCGCAGCAGTGCAGGGCATGGATGCTCAATCCCTTGGACATCTTGTTATCATGGTCTTCATTATCATCGGCAATATCGGGTATTTCGTCATGAGGAGGAAGAAATGAATATTACACCTGATCCTTGGATCTGGTTATCAGCGCTCCTGACCCTTGCCATCTTTTCTTTTCTGTTCCGCGACAATATATTGTATCAGTTTGCCGAACACCTGTTTGTTGGCATGTCAGCAGGTTATTTGATTGCCATTACCTGGCACAACCAGATGGTACCTAACCTCTTTGAACCTCTTTTCATACAAGGTAATATTGTCTATATTATCCCGCTACTTTTTGGACTTTGCTACTTTGCCAGGTTCATACCAAAAATTGGTTATCTTGTACGACTACCCATAGCCTTTTTAATCGGCTGGGGTTCCGGCGCAATCATACCCGCGATATTCCAGAGAGATATCCTCAAGCAAACCCAGGGTACTCTATTGGTAAGAGAGGCTTTCTTAAGATGGGACACAGGTTTATGGGCAATAATCATGCTCGTCGGCGTAATCTCAGTCCTTATCTACTTCTTTTTCTCAAAGGAAAGAAAGGGAATAATGAAACCAGCGGCAAACCTTGGTATTATCTTCCTTATGCTTGGTTTTGGTGCATCTTTTGGCTACACTGTAATGTCGCGTATAAGTCTCCTGATCGGAAGGCTGCAGTTTCTCCTGGGAGATTGGCTGGGGATTATTGAATAAAACCCGGAGACCGGGGGATAAGGAGAAACGGAGACTTGAAGACAAGGTGATTAAAAAACAGCATAAAATCAGAAACCCGATAGGAAGGGATTAATTCCAAATATTGCTTTTGGGCTTTTGGGGTCAAATCTCGACAGGCTGACCGAGAATGCCGAAATTTATTGGAGTAAAGCCTTCAGGCTTGTTAAATGTGGAGTGCAACGAGTCCCCTCGTTGCATGCAATGGCAGGAGACATTGCACTCCAAAATACGGGCGTAAACGCCCTACTCCTTATTTTCGGTCACCCTGTCGAGATTTGACCCCATTTATGTGTTTATGTGGACTATAGTATCTCTCTGATTTTTTTAACGAACTCTAAAGCCTTGGTGTACTTGGTGATGGGAATAATATAAAAGCCATCAACATAGTTCTTTAGCTTTTCTGCGGTCTCCAATAACATTTCAGCTTCATCTCTTTCTTCGATACTATTAATATACTCGTAAGGGATACCCAGGAATTTCATCAAAGCAAAAGCTCTTTTTTTTGTATGCAGAAAGGAAAGCCCGGCAATGAGCTTTGCTCGGTCAAAAAGTCGGTGAAACTGTTTAGCGATTTCAATAAATTGTGGGGGGTTGAATACAGGTTGGGTAAAAAAACACTCGGCACCACTTTTATATTTTACCTTTGACTTTATGAACTCACCTTGAATATTCGGGACATTCGAATTAAAACTTGTGCAAAGACAGAATTCTACTGGGTTTATTTTCTTTCGCGCCGAAGTTACACCGTTTTGCAGGTTCTTGGCGATATTTAAGAGTCTTGATGAATTCAACTCAAAACCACTCCGTCCCTCAACCGGTGCATCTCCGGTGATGCACAAAACATTAGAAATTTCTAACGCCGCGGCACCGAGCAAATGACTCTCAAAACTCAGTGAAGTAAAATGGCGTGCAACAAAATGTGGTATGGTTTCGATCCCGGTTTTCTGCTGGATAATATGGGCACAACACAAGGCATCAGGTCTCAATCTACCAAGGGGATTCGAGGGAATATTTATTGCATCTATACAGCCTTTGAATTGCTCGATCTTTTCTGAAAGCCCAGTGAGGTTGAGGCTTGTGGGTAGGAGGATCTCAAGCGTGATGATTTTGTGCCTTGATAATTTTTCTCGCAGCATTGTGGTTTATTTTGACTTCTTTAAAAGTGCTAAGCCTTCTAACACAGTGGTTGCCGCGCCATAGGCACCGATTTCTTTTGCGTAGCGCTCACTCACATTAGGACCACCAATAATCACCCTTACGTTCAGCTTCGCCTTTTTCAGTGCGCTCACTACCTTAGCCATCTCAGGCATAGTGGTCGTCAACAGAGCACTTAAACCAAGCACATCAGGTTTAACTTTCCTTACAGTTGCCACAATCTTTTCAGTGGATATGTCTTTACCAAGATCAATTATCTCATATCCAGCTGATTCAAATATCATACACGCGATATTCTTGCCGATATCATGGATATCGCCCTTTACTGTTGCGAGAAGGATTCTCCCCCGTTTTCTGCCTTTTGGCAGATATTTCCGAACCACATCAAGGGCATATTTTGATGCCTCAGCTGCCTTGAGTAGATCTGGGATAAAGTACTCGCCGGTCTCGTAAAGAACACCGACCCTGCTCAGAGCTGTTGAGACAAATCGATCGATGATTGCCTGGGGCGCGGTGCCTGCCTTGAGCAGCTTCTGAGCAAATTCCCGACTCAACTCTTTATTTCCAAAAATAATCGCTTCAGTTAGATCTTTTGCGGATTTTGACAAACTCTTATTAGATTCAACCCGGGTGTAATCTGATATTGAAACGCCTGCCTTAAATAGGGCGCGTGCTGCTTTAACCGCCCTCATGACGACTTGGTCATGGGGATTTAATATCAGAAATGTCACGCCGCACTTGATTGCCGCAGTGGCGAGTGATGCATTCAATTGACTGCGCTCTGGCAAACCAAAAGAAACATTCGATATTCCAAGTATCGTTTTTAACCCGCGCCGATGGAGTCGCTCAACAGTCTTTAGAGTATTGGTAATCTGCTGTTTGTCAGTAGCTGCTGAAAAAACTAACGGGTCAAAAATCAAATCTTTTCTGGGAAAATCAAGCCGATTGGCAACTGACAAAGCAATATCCACATTATCCATCCTCTGCTTGACGCTGCGCGGTATGCTTTTGCCAACCAGTGATACCACAGTTTTAAAGCCGTACTTTTTAATCATCGGCAGCCACTTGAGTAGCGCTTTCTTTTGCGCGGGGATTGAATTGTAAACCCCTACTCCAGGATAGAATGAAAGGATGGTTTCAGCGGCATCAAAATCCTGGGTATCAATGAACAAAGGTAACCCGGATGCCTTCATGACTTGAAAAGTAGCATTTTTAAGCGTGCTTTTTTCGTCGAGTTCAACAACAAAGGCATTTATGTCAAGTGCATCAGCACCGGCACCTTCCTGTGATTTAGCTTCCTGTCCATAAACCTCATAATCCCCCTCTTGCAACTTCCTTTTTACTTTTTTACGACCAGATGGGTTCATGCGTTCGCCGACAATCATCACTAAATCATCATCAACCCTCAAAATCCTGTGTGTTGTTGCCAGAATAAACTGGCTCATTGCTTTTCTTTTTCTGGAGACTGCCTTTTGCTCGCTGATGAACTCGATATACTTAGGCGTTGTTCCGCAGCAACCACCAATGATGTTTGCGCCAGCTCTAATAAACCGTTTATAAAACCGAGCCACTTTGCGATCTGAAAGCGTGTGAAAGATCTTATTATTGACGACCTTAACCTCACCTGCATTAGGTTTGACGATTAAAGGTATACTACTAACCCGCGCCATCCTGGTAACCGCCTCGATTGCGACTTCAGGCAAGGTACAGTTCACGCCAATACCTTTTGCCCCAAGCGCCTCAAATGTTACAGCGATCGATTCAGGGGTCTCACCCATAAATGTACGACTGTTATCCTGTAGCGACAAACATACAAAAACATCGTCGGAAAACTCACGGGCAGCAAGAAAAGCTGCCTTCGCTTCGATTATTGAGGTGAAGGTCTCAAGCCAGAATACCCTGATACCTGCTTTGTACATGGTGCGACAGATGTTAAAGAATGTCCTGTGCACTTCTTCAAAAGAGACCTCTCCATAAGGTTTGATCAACTCACCCAGAGGTCCTATATCACCGAAAACAAATACCCGTTTCTTTGCTGCGCGTTTGGCTATCTTAACACCTGCGAATATAACTCTATTGAGTTTAAACGTGGGGATATTTGCAGGGTTAGCAGTAAAGGTATTGGTTAAAATAGCGTGCGCGCCAGCCTTGATGTATTGTTCATGGAGACGGTAAACTACTTCAGGGTTACGAATATTAAGTATGCTCGGCGATTCGCCAGGGGCTAATCTTTTATCTAAAAGATTAGTACCAGTAGCACCATCGAGAATCAGAACCCGCTTTTTCAAAATGTTCTCAAGTTTTACCATTATCTATTCTATATGAATATGGTTTTTAGTCAATATAAAGAATCATATTGCTCGTTATGTTTTCTATCTTTCTTGTGAAAGAATAGGATCTACTGTGGAACCCATGTTTCACCAGAGTTTTGCTGTGATTTTTTCGCCGGTATTTACACTCAGAAGTTCCTTGGCATTTTCCTTATTGCAGGAAATCTCATAATAACCGCTGCTCCCCTTCACACA
>JAUWCU010000085.1 GCA_030609135.1 Candidatus Stahliibacteriota bacterium
ATTCGTATTTATTATCATTACGAAGTATAAAACTTCCTTAAATAGATGTTACTACCATTTTTTCGTCCATTGAAGTTGTTTGTGATTCAGATAAATCAATTGTCGAAAATAAAACAACTTTTGCTTATATCGGAATTTCAGGAATCAGATAACTTCCCCCTTGACAAGTTTTCAATTTTGGATATAATATAAATGCTTAAGATGAAAATGCTTGATCTTTGACAATCGATTAACTCTAAATTTGTCCAGAGTATTAGGTCCAAAAGGCATTGGATTTATCCTATGCCTTTGATTACAGAGATACAGAATAGATTACAGTGATATTTTCAACGCGGTTATCATTCTGTATTTATCCCTGCAATCAAAGTAACAAAGTTACTTTCTTGGAGGGTTTGATCCTGGCTCAGGACTAACGCTGGCGGCGTGTCTTAGACATGCAAGTCGAACGGGTTGCTATTTTGTAGCAATACAGAATAGCGCTAGTGGCGAACGGGTGAGTAATACCTAAATAACTTCCCTTAGAGTGGAGCATAACTTCGAGAAATCGTTGCTAATTCTCCATATTCTCGTTAAACATAAGTTTTCCGAGGAAAGGCTTCGGTCGCTCTAAGATAGATTTTTGGCCTATCAGTTTGTTGGTGAGATAATAGCTCACCAAGACTATAACGGGTAGGGGGTGTGAGAGCATGACCCCCCACATGGGAACTGCGACACGGTCCCAACTCCTACGGGAGGCAGCAGTCTAGAAATTTGGGCAATGGGCGAAAGCCTGACCCAGCGACGCCGCGTGAGGGATGAAGTCCCTCGGGATGTAAACCTCTGTTGAGGGGAACGATAATGACGGTACCCCTCGAGGAAGCCTCGGCTAACTCCGTGCCAGCAGCCGCGGTAATACGGAGGAGGCAAGCGTTGTCCGGAATCACTGGGCGTAAAGGGTGTGTAGGTGTCCTGATGGGTCAGGCGTGAAATCCAACAGCTTAACTGTTGAAGTGCGTCTGAAACTATCGGGATTGAGGACATGAGGGGAGAGTGGAACTCGCGGTGTAGCGGTAGAATGCGTGGATATCGCGAGGAATGCCGATGGCGAAGGCGGCTCTCTAGTATGTTCCTCGTATGAGGAGCTGAATTATTTTGACTTTCGGGTTATGATCATTCGGTCCTGACACTGAAACACGAAAGCTGGGGGAGCAAACGGGATTAGATACCCCGGTAGTCCCAGCCTTAAACGATGTACACTTGGCATGCGCCAGTATGGTACGTGCCGTAGGTAACCTGTTAAGTGTACCGCCTGGGGAGTACGCTCGCAAGGGTGAAACTCAAAGGAATTGACGGGGACCCGCACAAGCGGTGGAGGATGTGGTTTAATTCGAGGCAACGCGAAGAACCTTACCTGGATTTGACATGCTGATAGTACTGAGCCGAAAGGCGAGGGATTCCACCTCTGGTGGAAAGTCAGTACAGGTGCTGCATGGCTGTCGTCAGCTCGTGCCGTGAGGTGTTAGGTTAAGTCCTGCAACGAGCGCAACCCCTTCCCTTAGTTGCCAGTTTGTCTTCGGATGAAGGCACTCTAAGGGGACTGCCGCAGATAATGTGGAGGAAGGTGGGGATGATGTCAAGTCATCATGGTCTTTATATCCAGGGCTACACACGTCCTACAGTGCCTATTACAATAGGAAGCAAGACCGTAAGGTGGAGCAAATCCTTTAAAGGTAGGCATGGTTCGGATTGAGGGCTGCAATTCGCCCTCATGAAGAAGGAATCGCTAGTAATCGCAGATCAGCATGCTGCGGTGAATACGTTCTCGGGTCTTGTACACACCGCCCGTCAAGCCATGGAAGTCCACAATACCTGAAGTCTCTCTTTGGAGGGCCTAAGGTAGGGTGGATGACTGGGGCTAAGTCGTAACAAGGTAGCCGTACGGGAACGTGCGGCTGGATCACCTCCTTTCAAAGAGAAAAAAACCGACCTGATGCTCTGGACCTTTTTATTGTCACCTATGGTGAAATCGATGCTATAGATAACAAAGAAGATTATCCCGATTCACCATATAAAGGAATAATAAATGAGAATCGAGAATCCCGTATAGCGGGACGATGATATTTTAATATCCCCTCACCTTTTCATCTACGATGGATGGGCGAGGGGATATTGATTACCTATTGACAACGAGAGCAATGTATATATAATCGTAATGTATGGTTAAAATAAGATTATCAAGAAAAGGAAAAAAGAAGGTTCCCTTTTATAGAATTGTTGTAATAGATTCGAAAAAGGCAAGAGATGGTAAATTCATAGAAAGAGTGGGCCATTACGATCCCAGGAGTAAAGAATTAACCCTGAAACGGGATCGCATTGAGTATTGGATTTCGAAAGGAGCACAACCGACCAATACTGTGGCTAAATTGATTGCAAAAGAAGGAGGTCAATAATGAAAGAGCTTATCGAACACATTGTCAAAGCATTAGTAGACAATCCGGATAAAGTGGCTGTTAATGAAATCGATGGCGAAAAAAGCATTATATTTGAACTTAGAGTCGGTGAAGGTGACCTGGGTAAAGTGATTGGTAAAGAGGGTAGAACAGCAAAAGCGATTAGAACGATTCTCACCGCGGCGGCTATGAAACAGGGAAAACGTACGGTATTAGAGATCATCGAATAATGCCAACTGACATTTCTCGCCTTTTTCTCTTTTCTTTTCTTGAGGCATACAAGGATAATATAAGGAAAGAATCTGTGTAATCTGTGTATTAATTTGTGTTCACCCCGTTAAATATGAGTATAATAAAGGATGATCAAGAAAATAATGGTGATGATTGCCCAAATTGTGTGGGGATACTAAAAAGATGTATTGTTTAACAGGGTAGATCGGTGTTGTGAAATCCGTGTTATGAAGTTTGATATTATTTCAATATTCCCAGATTTTTTTCATAGCCCCCTATCCGTTGGTATTCTAAAAATCGCCCAAGGAAAGAGTATCATTAAAATTAGAATAACTAATCCAAGGGATTTTACCAAAAATGGCGTTGTTGATGATTACCAATTCGGGGGTGGAGCCGGTATGGTGATGAAACCAGAACCATTTGTCAAAGCGATTAATCAGGTTAAAACTAAAAGTTCATTAGTCATTATGCTCACACCCAAGGGGAAAAGGTTAGATCAAAATATCGTCAAAGAATTAACCAAAAAAGACCACGTAATCATCATCTGTGGTCGGTATAAGGGGATTGATGAAAGGGTAAATAGAGTTTTCACCCCGATGCAAATTTCAGTCGGCGATTATATCCTTTCGGGTGGTGAAATCGGCGCCCTGGTTATCATCGAGTCAATGACAAGATTGCTTCCAGGAAGCTTGGGAAATATCGATTCCGCAGATACTGATTCTTTTCAGCAGTATTTACTGGAAGCACCTATCTATACCAGACCAAAATCCTTTCGGAACCTTGCAGTACCCCCGATATTGAGAAGCGGCCATCACAAAATGGTTGCGCGTTGGCGCAGAGGAAAATCTTTTGAGAGAACCTTGAAGTATAGACCAGAACTTATGGGTCTTGAAAAGTTCTCGAAAACTGACTTAGAAATTCTGTTGGAGGTGCTTGATGGCAAAAATTCCTGATATTAAACCAGGTGAGTTAGTCAAAGTTTATTTCAAAATCAGAGAAGGTGAAAAAGAGCGCGTCACCCTTTTCCAAGGGGTTGTCATGCAAATAAGAGGAGCTGCTCAATCAAAAACATTCACCGTAAGAAAAATCTCGGCAGGCATTGGGGTTGAACGCATCTTTCCGTTTCATTCACCAATGATCACAAAAATCGAAATCAAGAAAAAAGGAAAGGTGAGAAGGGCTAAACTGAATTATCTTAGGCAGCGTAAAGGCAGGAAAATGAAAATTAAAGAAGCAATACCGAAATCACTACAAACAAAGAAGGAAAAAATAGACACGTCAACCAAAACCGAAATTACTGAACCGCTTGTCAAAACAACTGAAAAAGGTATAGCGGAAAAGTCAACAGGACAGAAAGAAAAGGCGACCACGCCAAGCGATAAGAAAAAACAGAAAGAACCAAAGAAACCCAAGGAGCCAAAGAGTGAAAGCGCTCCTAGACAAAAAACTGTGGAAAAAACATAGTCACCTCGCCGGGGTTGACGAAGCAGGAAGGGGACCTCTTGCCGGACCGGTAGTTGCTGCTGCGGTCATTCTGGAAAGAAATTTTTACAATTCTGAAATAGACGATTCAAAAAAACTTTCGCCAGCGAAAAGAGAAAAATTATACGCGCTCATTACGAATATTGCGTTGAGTTATTCTTTTGGCATCGTCGAGTCTGAAATTATTGATGAGATCAACATACTTAATGCAACAAAGCGAGCAATGCATCAAGCTATCAACGGCTTGAAGATTTTCCCGAATTTAGTCCTGATCGACGCAGTGACCATCACTGACTTACCTTTCCGGCAAATCTCGATCATCAAAGGCGACACATTGAGTCTCTCAATTGCTGCAGCTTCGATTTTAGCCAAAGTCAAGCGAGATACGATAATGCAAAAATATCATAAGATATACCCGATGTATCAGTTCAACAAACACAAAGGCTATCCAACCAAATTGCATCGGCAATGCATTAAAAAACACGGTCCATGTCCGATTCACCGCAAGACCTTCCGCCTCTTGGGGACAAATTGTCAATAGTCAACAGGCTGACCGAGAATGTCGAAATTTGACCCCAGCATTTAACATGGATAAGACCTCGATTGGTAGGAAAGGTGAGCGCCTGGCGCGTGCATTCTTGGAGAAAAAAGGATCCATTATCGTCGCCCATAACTTTCGTTGTCGGTTTGGTGAAATCGACCTCATATTAAGAAAAAACAAAGCCTTCAGATTCGTGGAAGTCAAGTATCGCAGGAGTGAAGAATATGGTTTACCCCAAGAATCAGTGGTAAAAAGGAAACAGGCGAGAATTCGAAAGACCGCAATTTTATGGTTAAGGTTCAGACATCTGCCCATGGATAGCGAAATCCATTTTGACGTCCTGGCGATCAGCCGGGATGTCTTCGGCAAAATCACCTATAACCATATAGAAGATGCATTTTAGTGCCGCAAGGCACTTCGATTACGGTGATAACACATAGATTACAGCGATTTGTTTATCACCGCCATCTTGAATTTCATCATTGTAATCGATGCGAAGCATATTGACCCCGTTAGAGAATACATTATAAAACACTTATAATTTCTGATACTGTAAAAATCCTTTGTTCCTGCTGACAGGATTGAGTAGAGCTCAGCGTTGGTATTCTCTAACGGGGTTGACACTCGCCCACTTCTATGTACGTTAAGTTTATGTCCGACCAAAAAAAAGCCTACCTCTACGCAGTGCTCGTGGTTTTAATCTGGTCAACGGTTGCTAATGCTTGTGAAGCAAGCCGCCCACAATCTTGCTGACAAACTCCAGGTTCAGAAGATGTGAGGTATTTCTGCCGGTGATTTTACCAACCAGTTTTTTTTGCAAAACATAAAGGTCACCAAGCAAATCCAGGATTTTGTGACGGACTAATTCATCCTTGTATCGCAAGGGTTCGGTTGAATAAATATTATCTTTTGTTACACCAATACCATAAGGCGGCAGATCGTTTAACCGTGGATCCATCTCATTAGTAAAAGCAAATGTCCGCGCAGGCGCAATTTCTTCGAGATAATTCTTCTCGGTGATTTCCAAATTTATCTGTTGTTTACCGATAAACGGGTGGAACAATTCCATATCAATAATTAGTATATCTTCCTTAAGAGATTCATATATAATAAAGGAACTTCCATGACTGACCAAGATTTTTTTGTCCAGGCAGAATCCACTTGGTTTTTCTTTGGCAATTATTTTTTTAAGTTCTTCGGTGTATGCCCGGCTCGAGCCGTCAAAAAAAGGAAGTTCATTGCCAAAAACATCTATCTGTACATTAAATAAATTGAAACCGTATAATGCGGAGAATAAATGCTCCACAACATGTATGCCTGGCTTTTTACCTACCGAAACAAAACTCCCCCTCTTTAATCCTCCCCCTGTATTATACCCCCTTCTTTGTCCTCCCCCACAAGTGGGGGAGGATATGGTGGGGGACTGAGGACAAGGAGGGTAGGAGAACAAATTATTTTCAACTGTGATATTATCGATATCCAAAGGTATGCTGGTTGGTGGTCGAGAGTCAGCATGATGCAAAAGTTTAAAACGGTCACTGGTTGAAACCTCTACCTTACTATGCCCACCACTCAAACAATGTCCTTGCAGCACTGCTTTCATATACCTTTGTATAAACGAGCAAGTGCGCGTAGTACTGTTCTGTGTTCGCGCGCCGGTATACCTGAATATTCTTTATCTGAAGTCACTGACTTCAAAACTGCAGATTTCGCATAGACGACAACATTATCACCAATTTGCAAATGGTCACTGACCCCAACCTGACCACATAGCGTCACATTATCACCGATCTTTGTTGAACCTGCTATGCCGACTTGACCCATGAGTATACAGTCTCTACCGATTTTCACATTGTGTGCTATTTGCACCAAATTATCTACTTTTGTCCCCTTGCCAATCACTGTATCACCAATCGTCCCGCGATCAATCGTCACATTTGCACCAATCTCCACAAAGTCGCTGATTACCACACCACCGATATGTTTGATTCTCTTGTAACCTTTATTCCTTATAAAACCGAAACCCTGTTCCCCGATCACGGTATTTGCGTGAATCTCAACATAGTTACCGATTTTTGTACTGGAAAAAATTGTGGTGTGCGGGTGGATGCGACAACCGCATCCAATGATGACGTTTGCATCAATATAGCAATGTGCACCAATGCAAGTACCAATACCAATCTTTACATCATCACCGATTATAGCAAATGGCTCGATTCTGCATTGCCGGGGCAAAACCACGTCCCGTCCAATTAGCGACCGTAAAGAAACACCTGATCTGATTTTTGTATTGGTCAGGTGTTTTAGTAACCTGTACATGGCTCGCTTTGGATCTTTGACCACGACCCCGCTTTTTTCTTTCACCTTGCCAGTAGTGATTACCATATTGGCGTTTGTTTGTTGCCCCGGGTCATACAAAAAAGTGAGATCGCCTTTACCTGCCTCTTCAGGGGGGAGAATGTTCTTGATGCTTAAGTTCTTCTTACCAAAAACGGTTCCTTTAACAACCAGCGCCACCTCAGTTAATTTCACGACCTATCCTAATTCACAATCAACCTTTTGTCAACCCCGTCAGATAATATACACGTTCTATTTATTTAGCAAAAAATAACACACTGTTACACGATCGTAGAGCATAAGCATATTTGAAGTTCAGTATCTAACGGGGTCAAGTCCGCCTTGTTCAAGGTGAAGTGTGAGATCTGTGGAGAATAGAGTGTATGCTACAAATATTGACTTTGTGGAAAAAAAATGTAGAATAAACACAGGTAACATAGGACACTATAGAGCAGGCATAACCGTTCTGGTCTTACATGGACAAGAAGCAGAAATCGGGTTTTATGTAAAAGATAGTATGAAGTGGCAAAATACGATAACTGGAATAATAAAATAAAAGGCAGAAGGAGGCATTTTGAACATAACAGATACCTTGGGTAGCTTGGAGAAGAAAAAAGAGAATTATTATGAATGGCTTCATGATTTAGCATGGGCGAAAAGACTTTTCTTGGCTCTGTTAGTTGCCGTAGTCACCGGGATTGCTGCACAAATACGCATCCCTCTGGGGTTCACACCGGTCCCGATCACCGGTCAGGTTTTCACCGTGCTTTTATGCGGTGTTATCCTGGGTAATATCTATGGCGGATTGTCCATGATATTGTACATGGCAATTGGCTTTGCTGGTGTGCCCTGGTTTTCCGGAGCGGCATCTGGTTTACCAATAGGTCCCACTACTGGTTATATCATCGGCTTTGTTCCCGCTGCATTTTTCATCGGTTTAGTCACACAACGATATAAACAAACTCATTCATTCCTCTTTTTGCTTGGCTTAATGACGGTTGCTATTTTAATCATCTACATATGCGGCGCAGTTCATTTCGCGCTTTTTATGAAAACAAACTTGAAAACCACCCTGTATATGGCAGTCCTACCCTTCTTACCGATCGATATGATAAAAGCACTCTTTGCCGCTTGCACGGCAAGAATTTTACTGCCGAAAAATCAAATCTAAGAGAAACAATATTGACACATGTTTATTTATCTATAATATATCAAATGAACATGTTCGCCAAGTTACTTTTATTAGGAGTGATTATTATGGCACAAAATTGTGAAAGCAAGGAATACCGGGAATCGCCACATGCTGGTACCTGGTATCCGGGCACTGAAAAGGAGTTGAATGCAAAACTCGAGGAATATTTAGGCAATGCCCGGCCCAGGGTGCACGGTGAAATCCTGGCGTTGATATCCCCTCATGCCGGTTATATGTATTCAGGTCCAGTGGCTGCCTTTGCCTACAAAACCGTGGAACATGAAGAATTCGACGATGTCATTGTCATAGGACCAAGTCATTATTACGGATTCCTGGGTGCTTCAGTCGATACCATGGCTGGCCGTACGACCCCCTTGGGACAAGTAGAGTTTGATTTACCCTTGGCGCGAAAAATACTAAAATACAATGGAAAGATTACTAATGATCCAAAGGCACATCTTGAAGAACATTCAGTAGAACTTCAAATTCCTTTTCTGCAGAAGGTCCTGAAAAAATTCAAAGTAGTTGAAATCGTCATGGGTAGCCACGACTACGAGATATGTGAAATTCTAAGTGATGCAATCGTTGCGGCAACTAATGGCAAAAAGATTTTAGTCGTTGCCAGTTCAGATCTATCCCATTTCCACACTCAAGAAGAAGCTGAGGTATTGGATAATATTCTCATTGAATCCGTATCAAAGTATGACCCGGAATTGCTCTATAAAAGACTTGTCCAGGATAGTTGTGAAGCATGTGGCGGCGCGCCAATCATCACTGCCATGCTTATCGCAAAAAAGAAAGGCGCCACAACTGCCAAACAGTTAATGTATGCAACAAGCGGTACTATTACCGGTGAGTATGCGCATGGCGTTGTCGGCTATCTCGCGGCTGCGTTCTTTAAGGGGGAAAAAATCCGTGTCGGTGTTGATTTGGGGTTATCTGAAAAAGAAAAGAAAAAACTAAAAGAAATCGCACGTAAGTCCATCGAAACAGCGGTTCTTGGTAAAGATCTTCCGGAAGTAAAAAACATAACTGCCAAGCTAAAAGAGCCTTATGGTATCTTCGTTACTTTAAATAAACACGGTAATCTCCGGGGTTGTATTGGCCGTATTATTGGCGATCAACCACTCTATATTTCATGCCAGCAAATGGCTCAGGCTGCAGCCCTTGAAGACCCTAGATTTCCAAAGGTAAATGAAAAAGAACTGTCTGATTTGGATATTGAAATTTCGGTTCTGACTCCCTTAAAGCGTGTAAAGGATTTTAAAGACATTATTATCGGTCGCGACGGCCTCCGGATTCGCCAGGGCTATTACCAAGGCCTGCTCCTCCCTCAGGTTGCCACTGAATACGGCTGGACTGTCGAGCAGTTTCTCGAACAAACCTGTCATAAAGCAGGGCTGCCTGGTGATGCCTATAAAGAAAAAAATACTGAAATATATAAATTTTCTGCAGAGGTGTTTTGATCTAATATGACCAAAGAGAGAGTATTTGTAGATCCTTATGAGGACCTCGGTTATGCCAAGGTCGATCTGCACAGGGAAAAAAGAAAAGGTTTTCCCGAAGTCGTCTTTAGCCAGGGTAAAACGCCTAAACAAGTCTGTGGTATCGCCTCGAGCATCTTAAAAGTAAATCGAAAAGTCCTCCTGACCAAAGTTAGCCCAAAGCTCGCCAAAGTCCTCAAAGCAAAATTCAAGAAAGGCAAATATTATAAGGACGGACACATATATTTCATTGGCAAGGCACCTAAACAGCAGGGTATGATCACGATTCTAACCGGCGGCACTGCTGATATCCCGGTTGCTGAAGAAGCTGGCATAACCGCTGAGATCATGGGCAGCAGGGTCAAAAGAATCTACGATGTCGGAGTAGCCGGTCTCCACCGCATACTCTCATTGCGCAAGGAGATCAAACAAGCCCGGGTTCTTATTGTCGTTGCTGGCATGGACGGTGTACTTGCCTCGGTTACAGGTGGGCTATTTGCCAAACCAATCATTGCGGTACCAACGAGTATCGGCTATGGCCTCAATCTGCAGGGCATAACACCTTTGCTAACCATGCTCAACTCCTGCGCACCGGGTATTGCGGTGGTCAATATTGACAATGGATTCGGTGCTGGCTACATAGCCGCAATCATAAACAAACTATGAAAATTCTATATTTTGATCCGATACTGGGCACGAGCGGCGATATGATTTTGGCAAGTTTGATTGACCTCGGTGTGCCAAAGAGCTATCTTGCCGACAAACTAAAATTCGTACCGGGTTTTGAGCTCAAAGTTACGCAGGTAACCAGAAACGGCGTCAGCGCAAAACACGTGCACTTTAAGATAAAAAGAAATATCACGGAAAAACGATTTATTCCTTTGATTAAAAGAAGCAAGCTACCTGATATGATCAAAACCCAAGCGATTAAAATAATCAACCGTATTTTCAAGGTTGAAAAAAAAGTCCACCACACACGTGATATTCACCTGCACGAACTTGCTGATGCTGATACTCTGCTCGACATCACCGGTGCCCTTATCGCCATAGATTATTTCAAGGTTGACCGAGTATATACCAAATCCCTAAAAGCTGGCAAGGGTTTTATCAAAACCGTTGAAGGCAGTATGCCTGCCTTCAACTTTGCGACCGCCGAGTTATTAAAGGGCTTCCCAGTCGAATTCATGCCGGTTCCAGCAGAATTAACAACGCCTACTGGCGCGGCAATACTCAGCACTATTGCCCAACCTAATGAACATCTTGTTCTATCAAAGATCACCCGTGTAGGGCTTGGTGCCGGCACTATGAAAATTCAAGATTATCCAAACCTCTTGCGTGTTTTCCTCGGTGAACTGGACAATAGATTGGTTGATGAATGTACGGTCATTGAAACAAATATTGACGACATGAACCCACAGCACTTTGACGTGGTTTTCGAGAAACTATACGAAGCGGGCGCGCTGGAAGTTTTCCTGTTAACAACGATAATGAAAAATACCCGACCGGGTATCCAGTTGACAGTTCTATGTAATAAAAACATTGAATCTATCCTCGACATTCTCTTTGAAGAAACAACCACTTTGGGCATAAGAATCAGGCATACAAAAAGGGTTATTTTGCCGCGTAGGACACTTAAAATCTTGTCACCCTATGGTCTAATACGCGTTAAGGTCTCAAAACATCACAATAAAACGAGATTTTCCCTGGAATATCGAGATATAAAAAAACTCGCCGGCAAACATAACCTGTCCATGCTTGAAATGCGAGCCAAACTCACCAGGTTTGTGGAAAAGCAGAGTCTGAAATTTTACCCCGTTAGATAAGAAATGCCTGATCATGGCTGGTAATAAAAAAAAGCAGACGATAATCGGACACATGACAAATCAAAAAAGTAAAGTTACTAAGGAGAACATATAATAGTTTCAGTGGATTTCGTTAGCATGTTACACTATTGTCACTCTGAATTTATTTCAGAGTCTCACTTTATCGAGATTCCGAAACAAGTTCGGAATGACAGGTTCCACAACATAATTGAA
>JAUWCU010000138.1 GCA_030609135.1 Candidatus Stahliibacteriota bacterium
ATTCGTATTTATTATCATTACGAAGTATAAAACTTCCTTAAATAGATGTTACTACCATTTTTTCGTCCATTGAAGTTGTTTGTGATTCAGATAAATCAATTGTCGAAAATAAAACAACTTTTGCTTATATCGGAATTTCAGCAAGTTTCTGTTTCCTCAGGTTGACTTGTAAGAGATTTAGAGTATAATACCCGGATGATTGACTTAAAACTGCTCAAAGATAACCCTGATATAGTGCGAGAGGCGATAATGGACCGCTCAGAAGGTGTCAAGTTGGACAGAATCATTGAACTCGACAAACAGCGGCGTGCTGGGATAACTGAAATTCAAGAACTAAAGCAGCAGCAGAACGTTCTATCAGAAAAGGTCGGAAAGCTCAAGCACGAAGGCAAAGAATCCCAAGATAAGATGCAACAGGCAAAAGATTTAGCAGAAAAGATCAAAAACATGAGCAAAATACAAAAAGAAGTGGAAGACAAATTCTTCGAAGCAGTTAAATGGATTCCGAATATACCCCATGAATCAGTGCCAATCGGTCAAAGCAGTGACAACAATCAATTCATTCGAGGTTTAAAACAACCACCTGATTTTGACTTCAATGTATTGGCCCACTGGGAAATCGCCGAAGCACTCGATATCCTCGATTTTAAAAGGGCAGCTAAGGTTTCTGGCTCGCGTTTTATTCTCTACAAAGGCATTGGAGCAAGACTGGAAAGGGCGCTAATAAATTTCTTCCTTGATTTGCATACTAAAAAACACGGCTATACCGAGATTATGCCGCCGGTGCTCAACCCGACAAACTGTCTGTACGGCACCGGGCAGCTTCCCAAGTTAGAAAATGATATGTATAAGTGCCGTGACGACGGGTTCTACCTCTGTCCAACAGCTGAAGTACCGCTGACCAATATGCACCGCGATGAAATAATATCGGAAAAGCAATTACCCCTGTGTTACGCTGCATATACACCATGTTTCCGGCGCGAAGCCGGTTCCTATGGCAAGGACGTGAAAGGTATTAAAAGAGTCCATCAATTCAATAAAGTTGAGCTTGTAAAATACACGACCCCTGAACACGGTTATGAGGAATTCGAGAAACTCCTGAATGACGCAGAGCACGCTGTTCAACTACTCGGGCTTCCCTACCGCATCAAGCTATTGTGCACTGGTGATATGACCTTTGCCGCAGCCAAGACATACGATATCGAAATATATGCCGCCGGGATGAAAGAATGGCTTGAAGTATCTTCCGTGAGTATCTATGATCAGTATCAAGCACGTCGGGCAAATATCCGCTATCGCAACACAAAAGGTAAAGTTGACTATGTCTGTACGATGAATGGTTCTGGACTTGCAACACCAAGGGTTTTCATTGCTCTGGTGGAGAATAATCAAACAAAAGACGGCCGCATAAGCATCCCACAAGTACTGCAGCCTTACATGGATGGTAAGGAGTATATTGAATGAAAAAAGAACAGATTGTTAAAGCGATAATAAAAACCGGGGTTATTCTCTATAACAAGGACTTAATTTACGCAACAAACGGCAATATAAGCGTGCGCAATGGCAAGGAAATTTATATAACAGCAACTGGTTTATGCAAAGCCGATTTAAAACCCGATGATATCCTAAAAGTAAACACCAGTGGTAAAGTCGCCAAGGGAGCACCGTCTATTGAACTAAATATGCATCTCGGCATATACAAGAACAGAAAAAACATCAACGCGGTCATCCTTGCCCATCCTTTCTTCACGAATTTAATCGGCATCCAGCCAGGAGCCCTCAATCTCAGTGCCTTACCAGATATGGAAAAGCATCTAAAAGATGTTGATTTCATCCGCAGTATCAAACCCGGGTCTGCAGAATTAGCTAAGGCAGTAACCGAAGCTATAAAGAAAACCGATATTATCGTTATCCATCGCTACGGCGCAGTTACTGTTGGCAGTGATTTAGCTGAAGCGCGCTACAAACTTGAAAGACTGGAATACCTCGCAAAATTCTTGGTTTTTAAACAGATCATCTTCTGAACTATAAAACCCTATAGATGGCATGATTGAATATTTAAACAAGTGGCTCGCCACGTGAAATAAAAATGTCGAACACTATACAACACATCCTTCGGGCGTATTTCACGTGGCTCGTTAATATTCACACGAATTACGGGGTCAACCCGATTATTTTTGCAGTAATCTATTTTGTTGGCGTAGTACCCTTCTGGTTTTCAATATACAAAATTATTGATGGTCTAAGAAAGAAAAATATTAACCAGGTCAGGACTTTCGGTATCATACTTGGGATAATAATAATTTTACCATTTACCTATGTCGCTTTATTCGGTCACAATCTGCCATTTTGGTTCTGGATTGTAGCTGCTTGTGTAATCGGTTATAGTACCTACTCAACAATACGTAGAATAAAATCAGCTTCCAAAAATCCTTGATCCTTTAAAACCACAATATCGCTCAAGGGGACTAGATCGACTCAAGCATATCCTTGACACTCAGTTCTTTTTGAATAGTGTTAGTACTATGATGCTTAAACATTCCCATGAAGTTCCCGAAGAGAAACCAAGTCTTCAAGGCACAAAAGGTTGCATTCTACGCTGGTTGGTTGCTAAAAAAGATGGCGCAAGGCATTATGCAATGAGACTCTTTGAACTACAACCGGGCGGTTTAATACCTGTACATAGCCATGATGAAACTGAACACGAAATATATATCATCGATGGCACGGCAACTTTTGATGACGGCAAAAATAAAATCGTTGTTAATAAAAACGATGCGCTCTTTGTCCAACCCGGTGATAAGCATAGTTTCATAAATAATTCGGATAAACCCTTTAAATTCATCTGCGTCATACCTCTTTAATGTTCAATCTTTTAAAGAAACGCGGTATTACTTTCTTGAGTTTTTCCAGTAGCATTTCACAGCTCGGCGATCGTCTTACGCATATGGTGATAATAACCTTGATTGGCGTCATGTCACCTGGTCGGATTTCTGCATTCAGTGAATTTTCCGTTGCTTTCACCCTACCGATAATTATCCTTGCTCCATTTGCTGGAGTCTTCATTGATCACTATAATAAGCAGACTATCATGCTCCGATGCCATCTCGTTCAAGCACTGCTGATTTTCTTAACGCCCACGCTTGTTATAATAACCCACAGCATTCTGCCTATCTGGATATTGGTCGTGCTTTTTTTCTCGCTTGACCTTTTTAACAATACCTCACGGAATGCACTCGTACCGGATCTCGTTGAATATGACGAATTGGTCCAGGCGAATTCGCTCATTATTACCTTAGCGCGAGTCGCCACTTTTATCGGGATGGTCGGTGGCGGTTATCTCGTCCATTTAGTTGGTTGGCAGATCGGTTTTTATATCGATGCTTCGACCCATTTTATCGCGGGCATACTGGTGCTCGGCATGGGTGCCCGAATCCTCTTTGAACCCGCAAAGAAATTGGAATTTTCTCTTTTTAGGGAACTCAAGAAATCCTTGAACCTTTTCCTTTTGGATCTTAAAGAATTGGGTATTCTACTTGTGAAAGATCGCACTGTAGTATTCGTCATGCTTTCTGTTTTTGTCTTACCTTTTGTCGCCGCAGTTTCATATACCGTACTCATCTATTTGGTCCAGCAAGAATTTGGCATGGGGACTATGGGGGTTGGATGGCTTGGTGGTATTATCGGTGTGGGTATGCTTATCGGCGGCCTGCTCATGGGTTTCCTTGGGAAAAGCGTAAATCGGGGCAAGCTGATCATCTGGAGTATTGCAGTACTGGCTGTCTTTTTTCTAATAGGATCGGTTTTTCTAAACGTTATTTTCCTCTATATTGTCTCAGTAATTGCCGGCATAGTCTTTTCTATTATTGGAATATCACAGGACACGATTCTTCAGGAAGATGTGCTTAGAGAAATAAGGGGTCGGATTTTCGCCACCAAGGAATTTGTCATCAACGTGGCTTTTATGCTATGTGCCATTCTCGTTGGTGTTATATCTCATATCCTAAATCCCTATGCAATCATCTTTGGCATCGGTTTGATCTTGTGTCTGGTAACAACCCTCGCAA
Organism: Candidatus Stahliibacteriota bacterium; assembly: GCA_030609135.1. Taxonomy (GTDB): domain Bacteria; phylum Hydrothermota; class Tepidihabitantia; order SM23-42; family SM23-42; genus JAUVZL01. The sequence continues at coordinate 4,068 of JAUWCU010000138.1, forward strand.
TAATCATCTATCGTTCTATCCCTCACGATATCAGAACCAAACTTTGAACTATCGGGGTCAAATTAAATACTATGGAGTGCAACGAGCCTGCGACGAGCTCAGTCGAATCGTCCCCTCGTTGCGAATTTAGTATTTGACCCCATTTGTAGGTTGACGCGGTTCTTTTCCCGGCTATAATTCGCTGAGTAAAGGAGTATTATGTCTAATGCAATAAGGTTCGGCGTTTCAATGGATCAATCGTTATTAAAGGTTTTTGATGAACTCATCGCAAAAATAGGCTATACCAATCGTTCTGAGGCAATCCGTGACCTCATTAGGGAGCGTCTTGTCCAACAGGAATGGCAGGCGACTGATCAAGAAACAGTTGGCACAATCACGCTTGTTTACAGTCACGAAGTGCACGAATTAACTGAAACTCTGACTGCTTTACAACATAGGTATCACAAACAGATTATCTCAACTATGCACATTCATCTTGATAAACATAATTGCCTGGAAGTAGTTATCGTAAGAGGCAAGGGAAAAGTAATAAGGAAAATCGCCGATAAATTACAGAGCACAAAAGGCGTGAAGCACGGTAAACTCATTACCACCACAACTGGACAAAAAGTCTGTTAAACCTGCTTGACTTTAAAATCTGGGTCGCTATAATTGACTATCCTCTCCCGCTATCAATGGTGGATATGGGATAGGATAAATTTTGTGCGGGGCGTGGCGCAGTGGTTTAGCGCGCCAGCTTGGGGTGCTGGAGGTCGTCCGTTCAAATCGGATCGCCCCGATTTATCCCCGCACCAAAGATTTGGTGCGGGGATAAATTCTAAATACCAATTACTAAATATTAAACAAGCACGAAATTCCAAATGCAAATGTCAAAAATAACTTTTGAATAATTATTAAAAAGAAAAAAACGGATAGGAAAATAGATGTTTTGGATTTTGAATATTAGGGCTTCGAATTTGTTTAGAATTTCGAAATTAGAAATTAGGATTTATTCAAATACTACTCAGTTGATACAATCTCCCCAGCTTTAATCAAACTAATTTTTGTAAGAAGCGGACCTACTAATTCGAAGATCACGGTTGTTGCTGCGATTACTGTAAAAATGTAATTTCCAAAATCAGGAAAAGTCGATTTAGCGACGAGTCCGATGCCAAGCGCAACACCAGCCTGCGGCGTCATACTCAACCCTACCCAATTCCCAATCGATTTCGGTGCTTTACTGATTTTGGCACCGAGTTTTGCACCATACACTTTTCCGATAACACGGAAGCCTATATAGAGAACACCCACCACACCCATTTTATAAAGAATTGTGAAGTCTAAATGTGCGCCGGCAAGGATGAAGAAAATTAGATAAAGCGGCGCATCGACGGTTCTTATAACCTCAAAGAATTTGTAATTCTCACGCGCCAGATTAATCACAACGATACCCATCATCATTGAAGACAGCAAAACCGATACGTGTATGGCAATGGAGAATCCAACGTTCAATAATATCAAACCAAAAATATAAACCAAAAACTCTTCTGGAGTTTTCACAAAACGCCTTAAAAAGGAAAAGAGGTAACCAAATAACGCACCAACAATGAGGGCTCCAAATATCTCACCTATACCAGCAAAGACTATTGTCATCTGAAATACCTCAGCCCTCATAGCATTAGCAAACGCAATTGCTAAAGCAGCCAGCATAAGACACCAGGCATCATCAATGGCAATAACTTTAAGAAGC
>JAUWCU010000167.1 GCA_030609135.1 Candidatus Stahliibacteriota bacterium
GAACCCTAAATAGTTTAATCAAATACTGCCGAATGTATGTTGTCATTCCGCACTTGATGCGGAATCCAGGTTTCTGTATATTCTTTATTTTTCTGGATTCCCTGGTTCCCCTGATCAAGCTTGTCCTCTGACTTGATCAGGGGATCAGAGGACAGGCTTGCCAGGGAATGACATAGGAAACCCCGTATCAGGCTACAGGGAACTATCAAATTAAACTATTTAATGTTCTCCTTAGTTAATATAAAAGTATATCAGGTTATCAGAAAATCAGTGGGAAGCACATCAGAGTCTCAGGATATCAGAGCTAATATGTTATCTGATCTGCTGGTTTGCTGATATCCTTCATACTGATGTCCTGATTTACTGATCCGCGCTTTTAGTTTATTTGGTTTCTTTTGTTTTTTTGCTGTGTCATGGTATTTTCACCATCTCTTGAGATCATGTTTCGTGAAGGTCCACTCAGGCGTGTATAGGGTATCGCCAAAATCCAGTTTATACCAGGGGCTTAGGTTTGGGTCATTTAGGTTCTTTAAGATATGTATGTCCTGGGCAGGCATATAGCTCTGGCAGAGCAAAAAAACTTTATCTTTTGTGCGAGAATTGACTGCCATATCGACAACGAGCACACCATGACCCGGGAATCCGCCCTGGATAAAAATATCTGCGATCGCCATTTCTTTCACATCATTCACCTCTTGCAACTGCCGATCTAATGAATAAGTACCAGCATACATGAAAATGAATTTCAAATAAGCGCGAAAAGCATTGTATGAAGAATCTGGAGCTGCCTGTTTATGCCAGGATACTGTATTACCGCTGACTACAGGGCGGTAACCTATGATCCATTTTCTGAACCCAACTGCATCACCATTGGTCAGACTAAAAGTAATATGGTTGAAATCATTTTTAGAGAACTGGTATTCTGCGTAAAGCCTGATTATCGCGTCGGCACATTGCTGCAAATCTTCTTGACCGACATCTATATCAACGACTGCATAGTGACCATCTTGATATGATTTCTCAGCACCATTATGAAGGTATACTTTTGGATTACCCGGTTTTAAGGGCAGGTATCTTAACCAGTCTTTAAAAGAACCGACAGGACAGTATATCCGCTTGTAACCGGGTGGTGGTTCAAGCACATTGAATAAGATATATTGTGCTTCATGTGTACTCAACCATGGGTATGAATTTAACTGTGTATGATCGTTTGAATAAATATACTGCCCATTTGTGTTTACCCCATAGCTTAATTTTTGATGTGTTGTCTTGAACAGGTCATAGCCTTCGCGCAGGTTATGCCAGAATCGTATGAGCACCGTGTCGTTACCTGCGGCTTGTTGGAGTTCTGACCACCCTTGGCAGTCCATCTTGCTGGGGAAGATATAGACTGGTATTTTATGTTGACCATTGGATTTCATATCGACGCAGATTGTGTACAGTTCTTCAATAGCTCCATTGCCTATTGGAATACAGCCGATCGTTACGTAACTGCCGTGAATACGTATTTCGTTACCGGGATTGCCTTGTGGGCTGAGTATGCTGTCTGATTGGTTAGGATAATTAATCTTCATTGATAAGTGAAAATTAGAATACGGATTAAAGTGATTGATATAATAAAACCCCTCAGGTATTTGAAGATCACCTTGTTTGCGCTTTGGTCCGAGCGTGCCGGAAAAGGCAGTAAAGGGATACTGTTTAACAAGTGAGAATGTCTTAAGCGTCTCAGGGCGTGCCCACAATTGTACCAACCTTTCTTTCTTGTAGGCTACTATTAGTATCTCCTTGGGCGGGTAGATTAATCCCTTGGTTTGGAAGAGCGAATCGATGATCTGTTCACAGTTTTCTCGAGCTTGGCGCACCCGCGGGTAGCAATTTTGTTCATCTTTGAATGTGCTTTGTCCGGCAACAATTTGAGGGATGAGAAAGAGTATTACTACTATCAAAACAGAGAACATTCTATTTTGAGAGATCAACTAATTCCTTTACATACTTGAGAAGCTCATCATACTTTTGCTTGAGTTCAAAATACATGCGTTTGTAATCAATTTCCTGTTTCTTTGTTTTATTTTTTAATAATTTTTTCTCCTCGGACAACATTTTTTTCATCAGCGGGATTATTTGCTCCATGTCTTGGGTTAATTTTCCAATCTTCAGACTCTCCATTGCCTCTACGAATCCTTCTTCTTCAAGCCACTTACGATGATCTATCAGTGTCTCTGGTTCCTCGCCTTTTAACCACACTTCAGTAGCCTTGTTGATATCAGCGATGACCTCTGGATACAGTTCTTTTATAGCCATGATATATCGCTCTGGGAAACTTGTATCATCTTTATCATAATCTATGAGTTTATATTGCCGATGGTTTTTTTCAAACTCATTCTTAATTTTTTCATCGCCTTTTCTATAAAAAGCCAAAATCGGGGGGATATCAACGTATAATTTCTCACATAATCTGAAGAGAGTCCCTTTTGATACAATATCATGCAGCAAACGAATATTTGCTATTATGATATGTATGCTATTTTTGAATTTGCATATCATTTCAAAGGTCTGTGGAAGGGAATCAATACCGATTATTCTTTCTCTATTGAGCAAATCACAAAGCCTTTTTCTAATATTCTTATTTGGTTCGATCAAAAGAATCATAAGTATAGTAATTATAGAAACGAAATCTTGGTTGTCAAGAGCGTACACTGAGGTTTACCCACATCTTTGAAATTTATTACGATTATTACCTTATAATTTTTTAAGGTACTTCTCGATGCCCCCGCACTTTTGCAAAAGTGCGGGGTTGCTCGAAGGATAAAAAAGAAAAGAAGAACAGGCATGATGGGGTCAAATCTCAACAGGGTGACCGAGAATAAGGAGTAGGGCGTTTACGCCCGCCCCGTTAAATAAACTTTCAGGAACAGTATGAGCATCCCTGTTACACAATTTAACAGGGCCCGTCAAAAACTGCCGAAATTTCATGAAATTTAACAAGCCTGAAGGCTTTACTCCAATAAATTCCGGCATTCTCGGTCACCCTGTCGACATTGGACCCCAGTTCTTGCATTAATTTTTATTTTCTTTAAAATCACATTCAACATCATGATACTTAAACGCAGCCAATATTGACATTATATCGTTCTCATATATAATTTGAATAACTACTTCATAATTAGTTACTAAGGAGAACATATAATAGTTTCAGTGGATTTCGTTAGCATGTTACACTATTGTCACTCTGAATTTATTTCAGAGTCTCACTTTATCGAGATTCCGAAACAAGTTCGGAATGACAGGTTCCACAACATAATTGAA
>JAUWCU010000120.1 GCA_030609135.1 Candidatus Stahliibacteriota bacterium
GGCGTTTACGCCCGCCCCGTTAAATAAACTTTCAGGAAAAGTATGAGCATCCCTGTTACACAATTTAACAGGGCCCGTCAAAAACTGCCGAAATTCCATGAAATTTAACAAGCCTGAAGGCTCTACTCCAATAAATTTCGGTACTCTCGGTCAGCCTGTCGAGATTTGACCCCAACGTGATGTCCTAAATTCCGAATTCGGCGCGAATCGCACCTATAGCATCCATCACCCTTTCTTTCTTAACCACAATATTCAATGCTGAAATCGATGCATTGATCATCTCGATATTTATCTTGCGCTCGGACAATTGCGCAAATATCTTACCTGCCAAACCCGGTGTCGATGACAATTTGGAGCCATAGACCGTGATCATTGCACAGGCACGGTCAATAACAACAGCCTTGGGACGGTATTTTCTCTTCAGGTTATCCAAAACTTTACATACATCCGCAAGATTTACTTCAAGAACTGCAAGAGAAATATCAGCGTGTCCTTTGCCAAGTGAGCTTGTTGAAATCAACTCAATGTTCAACCCTTGTTGGCCTAATGCACCGAAAATATCAGCGGCAACACCCGGTTGATCAGAAACCCGATGCAGGGTGACTTTTGCAAGCTGCGTGTAATCAATACCCTCGACAATTTTCCCCATTACTCTTTACCTCCTTTTCCCCGGACTATTCTTTGCCTTAGGATTTACCGGGCAATTATGAACTTCTCAATGACCTCGTCCTGATTACCCTGATTATGAACAAACGCTTTTACCAAGTACACACCATTGCTGATCTCATCAGTGTACTCATCAAGCCCGTTCCAGAATATCTGGTTATACCCAGCTTGACCAGGAACGTCAGGTATCGTCTTTATCAACCTACCGGCTATCGTGAATATCTTAATGTCCACCAAACCCGAGTTTGTTAGGTGGAAAGTGAACCAAGCACCTGAATTGTCCAGGATTGGATTTGGGTAAATGAGAAAATTATCAATCGAAATACGACCGTGGAGTTCAGCATTTAGAATAATGCTTTCCACGGTTTGATTATAGTAGTTGTCAGATACGTATATCGTCAGGGTATCGACTGATTCAGGAAGCATAAGATCAACGTTGAACTCACCAGCCGTGTAGGAATTCCTGTCATACATGAAATAATCTCTCAAGTCGACTTTATTTCCAATGTCCTGGTTTATATAGAGATAAAACCCCCGGGTGTCATTAACTGAATTGAGCAGATTAATACCACTGGTGTCAGAAACACGGCCCGTCAAGGTAAATTCCTGTTCAACCCAGTCATCATTTACCAGGTGCTTTGCGCCATCATAAAGAGCAAGCTGGGGACCTGTATCATCAGTCGACGGCGCAGCACTGCCATACACTCTTATTGAATCGTAAACCCCAGTTTTGCTGGCAGCAAAACTGGTCAACTTAATCACTGGTAAATGGGTTGTGACAATGCGCGGCGCGATAATCTTTGCTGTATCACCGCTCCAAAAACCATGGTAGATTTCTTTACCGTCAATAAAGTAACCAAAAGGCACCTGCGAATTATCACTATTATAAACCATTCTATACACCCATCCGCCAATCTTATCCGCGGAAACGCTATTAAATATTTCAATGTGTGTGGTGTCGCGGACAAATGCCTTCAAGTAAAACTGGGCTTGGTCAGTATTAATGGTCAGCTTGTCAACCGGTCTTAACGACTCAGGTGATGCATAAACGGTCATTTGTTCAGTTGGCTTTCTCATCCTGGTCGCGGGATCACCGATCAATAAGTAGTGATAACCCCAGTAGCCATCACGAGCTGCAAAACAGCACTCGCCCATAGTCAGGTTTGTGTCTGGATCAGTGAGCAGTCTTATATAACGCTGTCCAATAGTCGTGTTAGGACTGCTATTCGTACCTGCGGTCGCTGCCAAGGTACCGATCGCACCATCTTTGATTCTTACGAATTCTTCGCCGATTGCCTCATAATCAGAATCATTGAACCGTCCTACAGTACATGAACCAAAATAATAAATAAAATTCCTCCGGCTATTGCGGACCTCAGGTACGTTTTTGTCATAGAAAAGCCCTTCATGAGCAAGGTCATGCATATTACCGTGTCCAAAATACACACCTGCATAACCACCTTTGTTTAGTTCCCTGATAAATGCTTTTTGTGCTGAGGGTTTCTCAAAATTGTGGTTACCAGGTGTATGAATAGGCTCATAACTTACCATATATATCTTAGCAAAATCGTAAAAAGAATCCGGGGCATATTGTATCATATTTTCACACGCGCCACAATGCACACCCGGTCCTTCCCAATGCGTGCTAAATTCGTCATCGCCAGCCAGAATAATCCTTTTGTTCCACATACCGTCAATATTCTGCGTTTCATAAGCCGTGAGTTTCTCAATAAAATCCCTCACCTCTTTATTATTGCGTACGGTGATGCGTCCAAGTATCATCGACTCACCCGCGCCATCAAAATTGACGTATTCACCTTCATAGATATAATTATCCGGGATACCAGGGTTACCAGACAGAATCGAACCTCTTTCATACATCGGTATGAAATTCGGTTGATTCTGCTTGGCGAGGTTGTTCTTATAATCATACGTGGCATCACCAACGAGCAGAACATAAGTAGGCATGGTGGTCCAATTATTCGTTGTATAGTATAAGAAATGTTTTATTGCCAAGGGGTCATATTTTCCATAAGAAAAGTCGTCGTAAATATCATCGACCCTAATAACCCTGGTCAGGTAATCCTGCCTTCGATAATCAGCCAAAGGCATTATTGCATTGTAAAAATTAGGATGGGTGATTATTAAATATTCGCAGCCGGTCCATGCAATCCGAAGGTTACCGGGATTGCAATCCAAGAAAACTGCGGGCTTGGCAAACGAAAGCTTTGACAAGTAAAGCAGCTGGAATGAATCGACCGTACCTGATAATTGCAATTGATTGCTGGTTACCGTATAACCGCTCAATATTCTTGGTTTCTTCAAATCCGTGATGTCAAGCAATACAGGATTTGTGCCAACGTTTGAGCACTCGATTGAATAATCCTGGGCACTGGTGTACAAGGCGTGGAAAGGCTCATCCAGAATTGTCAACCTCTGGTAGCACAAGTCCACACTGTTAAAATATGCAGTTAAAGAACCAGTAGTCCCTGATGGTCGGATAATACTAAAACTCAAAACCGACGAATCACTGGCGAGCGTACCAGTGCCGAAAAGATAGTGGGGTGGCAAGCGATCGCGCACTGATAAACCGAGTGTATCATAGAGAAAAACGCTGGCATCAAGATCGATCTGATAAATCCACGAACCGGAATTTAAAGTAAAAAGACCGGCTTTGATTTCAGCCAAACCAGCAGCATTTGGATGTTGAACATTTATCGAACCGCTGCCGCTATCACCGTCACCCGGTGAAACGTCAAGCCAGTACCAGTTTATACCCGAGCGCGTCGGGTTGCTGATGTCTTCTTCATAATGGACAATCTCGTCAACCAGGGTATCGGGTGTACTATTGTTCCATGCTGCATTGACTGACTCCATCCTCTGACCATTAGTACCGCCAAAGGTGAACCAGTAAATATTGTTCAGTGCATAACCGTTTTCAAACCAGGTGTATCCAGTATCAACAACAAAATGGTTGGCTGGATAACCGTAAAACAATAGATAATCTTGCGCGTCAAAACTGTGATCATCCTCACCGGCTACATAGACTGGCACCTCGACGAGTGAATCACCAAAAGCAGTCTGTACATCCTCTGGCAAAAGCTCAAATGCCGCAGTGTAGATTTTCATGGTCTGGGGATCGAACTGACCTGGATCAAGGTCAGCATTTTTAAGCACATCATGGTCAATTTTGTAAAGTCCTTCTTCGTTTACTTCGATCTTAAACCAAACACCGGTTTCAAAGGGATTATCCATGACCTGCATGGGTTCACGCCGCCAATTTTTACATTGTGCATAATTGATTATCGTTTGCTCATACATATTTTCAAACCCCTTGTCAATAATGGGCTTGCTCTTCGGTACTGTCTTGAACCTGACATGAATCGTGAAATTCTGAACTACCCGTAATTCTTTTGTAACTGGATTGTACTGCACCGGGTTAACCCGGACACTGACCGTATAAATATCTCGGAAATATCCAGGTTGCGAAATCTCCATAAAATCCCGCGGCAAGAAATCATTCTGCTTATAGATATCTGAGCGAGTTGGTTCAAGCTCATGTAAGCATGGTTCATTTATGCCCGGCATAATTACCGGATCAATCGTTACGTCCTTAAAGACCTCTTCACGACCTCTGGTGATTGTTATTTCAAAATCACCATCCTGGGGTAAGCCGATCTTGTACAGAAGCGATGGCAGATCAGGTTCACCGGTTTTGTTCAAGCCTACGCCGTCAGCAAACTTCGTTAGAGACGAAGTCTCTAACCGGGTGAATTCGGGCCGGCTGCGGGTGATTCGATCTGACGTGTACGAAATCTCCAGTCCCTTTATGCCGAGTTGTTTCACGCTCGAGGCATTCATCACCAATAATATTAAGCATAAGTCAATCATCTACTTTCCTCGCTTCATCTATCAACATAATAGGGATATCATCTTTGATTGGATACGCAAGACTGCACTTGCGACAAATTAACTCATCCTCCTTTGTTTTATATTCTAATTCACCCTTACATTTCGGGCAAACAAGAATTTCCAAGAGTTCTTTCTTGAGCATAACACCTCCTAAGAGATAATTGGGGGATATATCATTCTTCAAAAACTTCTCTGATTTCAACCGGTGGCAGATATTCCAACCACCCACCGATGAGTATCTGCATTTCATAATATGGCATATCAGTATACAAATTGATTTTACCAATTTTTTCCTCGGTGTCAAGGGTCAAAGTACTAACCAGGATACTGTCGATTTCAAAAGCAATTTGCTGAACCGACATAATCTTCTCGTGCAACGATATTTCAATATACGGCTCAGAAGCGCCATCAAATTTGATTTTTGCGCCCTTTATGTTTTCTTGATCAAAAAGACGGTCTGCTAGATATATAGGTACTGCCTTTTGATTATTCAAATAGGCGACTTTTTGAGCAACTCCCTTGTTCTTCACCACGCGATACGCGGTCAATCGCCGGCTACTCAGTATCTCTCTGATGTCTTCCACATTGTATTGTTTGGGAACAACAAGAATAATATCATCTTCTGTTTTCGCCAATCGACAATCAATATCGAGTAAATCAATGCGCCGCTTTACTGGCTCGGCGTACTCAATGGATAAACCCAGCGCATAGCTGTACCATTCATGAACCGGCGGTTTTATCGATTTCTTCTTATTGAAATCACCTAGCTGTATCTTCCAGTATACTGAAGAATCCGGCAACCCGGTCCAGATCTCTTCAGGCAGGTAGTTGCGTTGAGAAATCTTCAGCCAACCAGTTATCTCCTTCCATCGACCAGGTGCAAGAAACGGTATGTTCGCCTTGAAATTATATAAATAGCCCTGTTCCATGCCGATGTATTCAAACTTGTCAAATTCCAACACACGTTCGATTTGAGTGAGGATATCTGATTCCTCTCCCCTTGTCGATAACTCCCACTCGTTGTCTGCTTTGCCGTATTGAATATCACCCATGCCATAATATTCAAAATCTAGAACAATGTCAGCAGAGCGCCACTGTCCTTTGTTGTGCTCAATCCGTCTGACAATACACTCACCCTGTGCTTCAGTGTAGACTGCTTGTGTTTGCAGGACATAATGATAACTGAACGACCTTTGCTGGGTGAAGTTGTTGACCCATTTTTCAATATCCGCTTCTGGGTCTGGTACGTATTTGCTGTAGTGGACACAACTCAGACATATAACAATCAAGAAGAGTGCATTCTTTTGCATCCTTTTATTCTAACCAGGACAGCCCAGAAATCAAGGGTATTGTGTGTGTTTTACTATTGACAAATTTCACTTTATGCATATAATATTAGTCTGTCTTTAGAATTTGGTTGTTACTGTAAAGACTACATAGCTCGGTCCTGCATTTCTGCCTGGATAGCTCAGTCGGTAGAGCACATCCTTGGTAAGGATGAGGCCGTGGGTTCAATTCCCACTCCAGGCTTTTGAAGGAACGGGTTATTGGTTTGGAAAAAATCAGTTTGAAGGTTAACTGTTAAATGCTTGAGTTATTTAACCATTTAGCGAGTTACCTGGCTTCGATTATGGGATGGTCGCGAAGATGACGGTGATATGTAAAGATACAGTTTATTTCTGTAATCTTGTTTTAATCACTGTAATCGATAACTGAACGAAGCGATGTTATAAGGAGGAATTATATGGCGAAGGAAAAGTTTAATCGGACCAAGCCGCATGTTAACATCGGGACGATTGGTCATGTGGATCATGGCAAGACGGCGTTGACCGCGGCGCTTACCAAGGCTTTGGAAAAGAAGGGTTTAGCAAAGTATGTTTCGTATGATGAGGTAGCCAAGGCTTCGGAGTCCCAGGGTCGGCGGGATGAGACAAAGATTTTAACGATTGCGATTGCGCATGTTGAGTATGAGACCGAGAATCGTCATTATGCACATATTGATTGTCCAGGGCATGCGGATTATATCAAGAATATGATTACCGGTGCAGCGCAGATGGATGGTGCGGTATTAGTAGTCAGTGCCGTGGATGGTCCGATGCCGCAGACGCGTGAGCATATCTTGTTAGCGCGTCAGGTCAATGTGCCATCGATCGTTGTTTTTATCAACAAGGTAGATGCGGTTACGGATCCGGATATTTTGGATTTAGTTGAGTTGGAGGTACGTGAGTTATTATCGAAGTATGAGTTTCCCGGTGATGATATTCCGGTGGTCAGGGGTAGTGCGCTTCAGGCGATGAAAGCCGAGGGTGGGGTTGATGATCCGGCATATGAGTGTATTTGGAAGTTATTAGAGGCGATTGACACTTATATTCCGACCCCGGAGCGTGATACTGAGAAGCCGTTCTTATTAGCGATTGAGGATATTTTTTCGATCACTGGTCGTGGTACCGTGGTGACTGGTCGAGTGGAGCGTGGTAAGTTGACGCCTGGTGAAAATGTTGAGATTGTTGGTTTTGGCAAACGTTTCAAGACCGTAGCGACCTCTTTAGAGATGTTCCGCAAGATATTAGACGAGTGTGTTGCCGGTGACAATATCGGTATCTTACTGCGTGGTGTTGCCAAGGATGAGATTTATCGTGGCATGGTCGTGGCAAAGCCGGACAGTATCAATCCGCATCATCGATTTAATGCTGAGGTTTATGTATTAAAGAAGGAAGAAGGTGGTCGTCATACGCCGTTTTTCCATGGTTACCGGCCGCAGTTTTATGTACGGACGACTGATGTAACGGGTATTGCGAAGTTACCCAAGGGTGTTGAGATGATCATGCCTGGTGACAATGCTAATTTAGAGGTTGAATTAATTACGCCAATAGCGGTTGAGCAGGGTCTGCGTTTTGCAATCCGCGAAGGCAGCCGAACGGTCGGCGCGGGCGTCGTAACCAAAATAATAGAATAATGA
>JAUWCU010000090.1 GCA_030609135.1 Candidatus Stahliibacteriota bacterium
AAACCCGCTCCCACAGGGGGATAATTATTATTGTGGGAGAGCCTTTCCAGGCTCGATTATCGCGCGGGTGGAAACCCGCTCCCACAGGGAATAATTATTGTTGTGGGAGAGCCTTTCCAGGCTCGAAAATCGCGCGGGTGGAAACTCGCTCCCGCTGTTATTGACATACCCAGCAATGTATATATAATATCAAATCGGGTCGTTAGCTCAGCTGGTAGAGCATCGGATTTTTAATCCGGTGGCCACAGGTTCAAATCCTGTACGACCCACTATAGTTATTTCAAACACCAAATCCCAAGCACCAAATTCCAAACAAAACTCGAATTATAAAATCCTAATTTCAAGGCAGTAAGTATGATGGTAAATCTTATCGCGGCATTTATCATTCTTTCTCAATCCCAGAGTGTCGTCGTGCATTTTTTCTATGTACCAGACTGTGGACATTGTATGGACATATTACTCGACGAGTTACCCAAACTTCAGAGTAAGTATAATTTCAAGTTGAGAAAATACAATATCGACATTATGGATAATTACCGACTTCTTGAAAAAATGGAGGAAAATGTAGAAAATATCGGCGACGACCTACCCGTGGTCTTCATCGCAGATTCTGTATTTTACGGTCCCGAACAAACCCGGGCAAAACTTGAGCCAAGCATCAAGATGTACGCAAAAACCATCAAACCGGTGCTGATCAAAAACACCATCAAAACGACCGCGGATACGATACCGGTTGATATTGTTGATCAGATATCTGGTGAAATCCATCTGTACTATTTTTATCAACCTGGCTGCCAGGGCTGTGAGCGTGCAGAAATAGTGCTCACCCATGGACAACAGGTATATAGCCAACTCATCGTACATAAATATAACATCTTTGATGATTCAAATAAGGTCTTTTTCGAAGCGCTTGCGCAAAAACTCAGTATCCCTGAAGAAAAACGATTAGTCGTACCAGGGATCATTATTGGCGAGGATCATTTAACAAAACAACAAATCAGCTTAGCGCTTCTCGATTCTCTAGTAATCAAGTACAAACAAGGGTGTTCTGAGTATACAGAACTCAACTTGGGGTCAGCTGAAAAAAACATTATTGAGCGTTTTGCGCGGTTTTCCATCTTTGGCATAATATTTGCCGGACTGCTCGATGGTATAAACCCGTGCGCATTTGCAACCTTCATCTTTTTTGTAAGTTATCTGCTTTTTATTGGTCGCCGACGTAGAGATGTTATAATCATGTCTTTCTTTTTTATCCTCGCGGTATTCATTTCGTATTTTGCCATCGGGCTCGGTGCCTATAACCTGCTAAAATATTTGTCCGGTTACGCGCTTGTCAGTAAGATTATCTTCCTCTGTTTTGGCATCATTGCGCTCGTACTTGGAATCCTCAGTTTACGTGACTACTTTTTTGCACGTCAGGGCAAATTAAACAAGATGATTTTGCAACTCCCCCTCGGTATTAAGCAACGTATCCACAAAGACATAAAAGAAAAGACTACGGTGAGCGGTATAATCATTGGCTCGCTCATTGCTGGATTCTTAATTTCTTATCTGGAATTTGGCTGCACGGGTCAGGTTTATTTACCAACAATTACATTTATGATTTCAAAAGCAGGCATCGCTTTGAAACCTCTGGTCAGTCTTTTGATCTACAACCTTATGTTCATCTTACCACTCATTGTCATTGCTGTCCTGGCTTCTCTATTTACCACAAAGAACATTGCTAAATCCCTGGAAACAAAAATCCCGGCAATCAAACTATTGACCGCGCTACTTTTCTTTGCGCTCGGCGTCTTACTTATTCTGTCCGCATGAAGAAAAAACTCGTCATACTCATCGTAGTCGTTATTGTCATTGCATTGTATATCATCGTGAAGTGCCTGCCCAATGAACAGGCTCGGGTTAAACAAGACATCAAGGCATTCGCTAAAGCAGTGGAGCAGGAGAACAAACGTGATGTGCTCTCATACATTGATGAAATGTACATAGATAATCACGGCGTGGACTACGAAGTATTCGTAAATAACCTTGCCCATTTTTTCAATACTGCAGACTCAATACGCGTGAAAATAACCGGTCTGGAAATAAATATCGATTCGACTGATGCACAGAATATAATCTTTGCAAGCTGCAGCCTCGGACTCAAGATCTTTGCGCGATACCAGGGCGACCGCGTACTAATCTTTGGTGGACTCGTCAAGCCAAACCCAGTCCGCGCCTTTTTCAAAAAACCCGACGAAATCAACAACCGCTACAAAGTCTACACTGCTGAATATTAAGAAAGTGTTTACATGGATAAAATTTACATTTTAATGATTAAAAAGGGGGTTAATAAATGAAAATACTCGGCATAGTTGGATCACCACGTAAAAGGGGTAATACATACCAAATGATTAAATGGATACTTGATTGTGCAAAAGAAAACGGCGCAGATACTGAAATTATTTGCCTCACTGAGTTTAATATTAAATATTGTATAGGTTGCAGTAAATGTATGATTCAGGGTAAATGTCCACAAAAAGATGATGTTCCTAAATTGCACAAAAAAATGATTCAAGCTGATGGAATTGTCTTTGGTGCCCCTTCTTATGTTATCCATGTTCCAGCACAAACAAAAGTCTTTTTGGATAGGTCAGCATTTATGTGTCATAGACCACAGTTAATTGGCAAATTTTGCATAGCTGTCTCTCCTTCTGCTAGATTCGGTGAAGAAATAGTAGTTGAATATTTGAATGGGGTG
The DNA here is from genome assembly GCA_030609135.1 of Candidatus Stahliibacteriota bacterium. Lineage (GTDB taxonomy): Bacteria > Hydrothermota > Tepidihabitantia > SM23-42 > SM23-42 > JAUVZL01. The sequence goes on from JAUWCU010000090.1 coordinate 2,741, forward strand.
TTGGCAACGATGGGAGCTACTCCAATCGGTGAGCTTACTGCTATTGCTTATGGTCCACAAATTTTTCCTGAAGAAGAAGAAGTGAAAAAGAATGCAAGAGAAATAGGAATAAAACTCGTGAATTCAATAGCCGAGGAAATGCGTTCGCACAAAGTTGTGGAATCTTACAGACCGAGCGAGGTAATAAGACAGATTATCAGAAAATCAGGATCATATCTAAAGGCTGATTATGAATTTTGGAAAGACAAGGGATGGCTCGAGGAAACAGAGACAGAAGCACAAAAGAAAACAAAACATAAAATTATCCCCAGCAGTTGTGAAGAATTAATAAAAAGTATGCCCGATGTTTTTAATCCTGAAGCTGCAACGGGAATAGATACGAAGATTCAATTTATTGTCACAGGTAAAGAAAATTTTAAATGTTATCTTGAAATAAAAGATCAAAGATGTTCGTATTACGATGGCGTTGCTGAAGAACCAGCAGTAACAATAACAACCCCGGCTGAGATCTGGTTAAAAATAGCCAAAGGAGAACTGAGTGGAACAACAGCATATTTTACGAGAAAATACAAAGTCAAGGGAGATTGGAAAATACTTACAAAATTTAGTAAATTATTTGGGAAATGAAAAAATTCAGCAAACCCGCAGGTTTTTTCAAAACATACTTTTTTATAATGATAAATTATAAATAGTATTTAAATACAGAAACCTCGTGCAAAAACTTTATGTAAAGTGACCGCTCATTTTTGATCACTGTAATCATTTCATTCGGAAACTTGGACACATCTTTATCCCATTATTTTGAATTTATCAAAGGGCGCATCCAGAATACACACTAAGGTCCATTTAGACCGTTAACAAAATCTAACAAAAAATAAATGTAGCGGTTTGATTTATCAAACATAATATCCCCGAGGAGAGGAAAGTGACCAATTATTACACCCTCTCCCTTTTTAAGGGAGAAGGATGGAGCCTGCCCTCGCGAAGCGGAACCGGCCCCGTAGGATGTTAATCGTACGGGGTCATTCCCCGGCAAGCCTGTCCTCTGACTTGATCAGGGGAACCGGGGAATCCAGTTCTTTTACTATCATCAAGCATCTAGTATCTTACATCTGCCGTTATGGGGTGAGGGTTTCTTAAAATGTCTATTAAACAATCTGTCCAAGTTTCCGTTCATTTTATTGACAATGAAAGGAAATCCGCTATAATACTGACATGCTTTTCAAAGAAGTGCCGAAAAATCTTGATTTTCCTGAAATGGAACATGAAATTGCCGGATTTTGGCAAAAGAATGACATAATTGCCAAATATCTGGATAAAAATAAGGGCAAGAAAAAGTGGTCGTTTCAGGATGGACCAATAACTGCAAATAATCCCATGGGTGTACACCACGCCTGGGGTCGTAGTTACAAAGATATGTTCCAACGTTATAAAACAATGAAGGGGTTTGAACAACGCTATCAGAATGGATTTGATTGCCAGGGGTTATGGGTTGAAGTTGAAGTTGAAAAGGAGCTCGGTTTCAAATCGAAAAAAGATATTGAAAAATACGGCATTGATAAGTTTGTGCAGAAATGCCGAGACCGGGTGCACAAGTACTCCATGGTCCAAACTGAATCATCCGTCAGGATAGGTATGTGGATGGATTGGGGTGAGTGGAAAACCTCTATGGATGACAAGGACTGGATGAAAAAGAGCCATTCATATTATACTATGAGCGAGGTAAATAATTATACGATATGGCATTTCTTAAAAAAATGTCACGAGCGCGGCTTTATTTATGAAGGGGTTGATGTGATGCCATGGTGTGCACGTTGTGGTACTGCAATCAGCGACATGGAGATCGCTACTGAAGGGTATCAAGAACTTACGCATAAAGGAGTAATTGTTCGTTTTGAAATAATTGGCAGAGAAAATGAATTTTTCCTGGTTTGGACAACAACACCGTGGACACTTACTTCAAATACCGGTGTAGCAGTCCATCCGACTTTGACCTATGTGAAAGTCAAAAATAACGGAGTGATTTATTATCTCGCCAAAGCACTGGTCAATGTGCTCAAGGGCGAATACAAAATCCTCCAAGAGCTTCCAGGAAAAGACCTTCTCGGGCTTATTTATAAATGTCCTTTTAATTATCTGCCCGCTCAAAAAGATGTTATTCACAAAGTAATTCCCTGGGAAGATATTACTGAAAGCGAGGGCACTGGAATAGTTCACATTGCACCGGGTTGTGGCAAAGAAGATTTTGCCCTGGGCAAGGAATTTGATCTAAAAACCATTGCGCCGCTTGATGAACTGGGCATCTATCTACCGGGTTTTGATTGGCTTTCTGGTAAAGATGTCAAAGATGTCGCCCAGCCGATCATTGAAGACCTCGATAAAAGGGGGTTATTATATAATGTAGAAGACTATACGCACCGCTATCCGGTTTGTTGGCGCTGTAATAGTGAATTAATTTTCAGATTAGTTGACGAATGGTTCATTTCCATGAATACCCTGCGTCATGAAATCGCCGAATCAGCCAAACAGGTTGAACGCTGGATACCATCTTATGGATTAGCCCATGAGCTTGACTGGTTAAAAAATATGGCAGATTGGTGCATTTCAAAAAAACGTTACTGGGGTCTAGCTCTCCCTATCTGGAAATGCAAATGCGGGCATTTCACGATTATTGGTTCCAAAGAGGAATTGCAGCAGAGAGCAGTTGAAGGTTGGGATGAATTTGCCGGTAATTCACCACACCGCCCCTGGATTGATAGGATAAAAATAAAATGTGAAAAATGCGGAAAACTCACCATGCGGATTCCTGATGTTGGCAACCCTTGGCTTGATGCTGGTATTGTACCGTTCTCAACCATACGTCCACCTGATGATATGCACACCCTGGACAATGGCTATCCTTATGATAAGACATATTGGCAGGAGTGGTTTCCTGCCGATCTTATCTCAGAATCTCTCCCTGGACAATTCAGAAATTGGTTCTATGTGATACTTACCATGAGTACGGTCCTGGAGAAAAAACCACCCTTTAAAGTACTTCAGGGCTATGCATCTCTCCATGACGAACACGGTGAAGAAATGCACAAGAGCAAGGGTAATGCGATCTGGTCAGATGATGCCGCAGAAAAAGTAGGTGCTGATATAATGCGCTGGATGTTTGCCAAACATAATCCGGTTCAGAATTTGAATTTTGGCTATGGCCCAGCAAAAGAAATAAAAAGGGTATTATTAACCTTGTGGAATGTCTATTCATTCTTTATTACCTATGCCGAGATCGATCAGTTCAACCCGGTCAATAAAAAAATCTCAGAAAGCAACTTGCGAAAACTCGATAAATGGATCCTCTCCAAATTAAATTCTTTGATTGAACAGTGTGATAAGGCTTATGATAATTTTGACCTTACCTCGGTAGTAAAAATTTCAGAAAAATTCTTTGAGGATCTGTCAAACTGGTATATCCGGCGCAGCCGAAAACGCTTCTGGAAATCAGAGAATGATATAGATAAAGAGGCTGCATACCTGGTGCTCTATGAGTGCCTGGTCAAGCTCATCCGTATCATAGCACCGATCATGCCTTTCTTTTGCGAACATATGTATCAAAATCTCGTAAAGAATCTCGATCAAAATGCTCCTGAAAGCGTTCATTTCTGTGATTTTCCTGAACCTGACAGCAAACGTATTAATCCAACACTTGAACAAGAAATTTCAATGACCCGAACCATTGTTTCGCTTGGGCGCGCTGCCCGGAATAAAGCGAACATGAAAATTCGCCAACCCCTTGCATCAATGACTATCAATGTACCGGGTGAATGCCCAGGACTATCTGATGACGCAAAACATACAATACTCGAGGAACTGAATATTAAAACTGTAAAAGCAATAGGCACCGATGCCCTTAGTCAAGTCTATATGTTCAGTGCCGTACCGATTTTTGATAAAATTGGTCCGAAATTCGCTAAGTCAGTAAATAAAGTCGGCCAATGGATAAAATCCCTGTCCCACGAGAAGATCGAGCAATTGATAAATGCTGGTTCGCTTAAAGGAACGGTCCACGGTGAAACGATTGCGATTTCCAAAGAAGATATCGAAATCAGAAAAATCGAAGTGCCCGGTGCCAGCGTCATGATCCAGGGAGATTATGGCGTTAGTATCGATACAAAGCTCACCCAGGATTTGGAATATGAGGGCTTGATCCGCGAGCTCATCCATAAAACTCAACTAATGCGCAAAGAAGCGAATTTCAACCTCACAGATAGAATCAAGATATTCTATCAAACCGACGAGAAACTAAAAGACGCAATTACCGACAATCTTGATTATCTTAAAAGCGAAACTCTGGCACTTGAGGCAAACGAGGGTCTTCAAACTGGAGAAATTGAGAAAACCCTCGATATCAACGGTATACAAGCAAAAATTACCTTACAGAGAGTTTCTACCGAAACATAGTAGTGGCAGACCTTGGTCTGCATTTATTAATTGATAATTTGTAGTGGCAGAGTTTCCGCCTGAGGCGGATCTGCCTATGGCATGATACTCTGCAAATGTCTGTCGAGCAAGCTCGCCCCGTGAAATAACAGACAAATGCTTCTTTGTATGTATTGTCCTTGTCATGAAATTTGTGTTTGTTTTTCGTCTTCAGTCTTGTAGTATTTCACAGGGCTCGACCACTACAGAATTGCGGCACGGCTGCATGCCTCTTGATTTAACCCTAATTCTGATTATTATTCACCATGAAGTGCCCTAAATGCCACGCTGAAAATCCCCCCAAAAACAAATTTTGTGGTGATTGTGGTTATAAACTCCAGGCACCGGTCAAAGAAGATCGGATGGACATCATTAAGAAAGACATCCCTGAATCCTTGGTTAAGAAAATCATCCTCACTAAGGATACTATTGAAAAAGAGCGAAAAGATGTTACGGTAATCTTCGCTGATATTTCTGGCTTTACTACCATGTCTGAACAGCTCGACCCCGAAGAATTGACGATTCTGATGAATAAATGTTTCCGTAAATTAGGTGCTATGATCTATCGGTATGAAGGGATCATTGATAAATTCATTGGCGATTGTATCATGGCAATCTTTGGCGCGCCGGTAACGCATGAAGATGATCCAGAACGTGCAATCCTCGCGTGCCTGGACATGCAGAATGCACTTAAAGAAATAAATGACAGTTTAGATCCATCACTAGAAAAATTGACCATACATTCCGGAATCAATACTGGAGTGGTTATCGCTGGCAAAGTCGGGTCAGATCTCCAGATGGACTATACGGTCATGGGCGACACCGTAAATGTTGCACAAAGACTAAAGGACATTAGCCCTCCGGGCGGTATTCTTGTAGGAAAAGAAACTTACAATCGTTCCCGGCACGCCTTTGATTTTATGCCCCATGAAACGGTTCAGCTCAAAGGTAAAAAGGAAAAGGTAATGCCCTTTGAGATTATCGGCAGAAAATGGGGTTCTGAGTTTGGTTTGGGTGTAGTGCATTCTGATTTGATTGGACGTGACCAGGAACTCGATTCACTAAAGCAAGGGTATACAGATTTAACCAAGGCGAAATCATCTGTTTTTGTAATCAAAGGTGAAATAGGTGTTGGGAAATCACGCCTGCTATATGAATTCAAGAAATTCCTGACCGTATCAGCGCCGGATATTGCACTTGTCGATAGCCGCGGTGTCTCGTACGAGAGTTCAATACCTTTAAAATCCTTTGCTGACAGTTTGCGCCACTTTTTGAATGCTGATACACCTTCGGCTTTAGAAATCTCAGAGACTCCAATCCGCGAAAAAATGAAATCGCTGCTTGCTGATGAAGCAGATGATACCACGCCTTACTTGCTTAAGATGATGAACATGACGCTCGACAAAGACCAGGTGGAAAAGGTCCTTCATTTAGATAGCCATTCACTCCAGTTGCAGGTATTCCTCGCAGTTGCTACACTATTTGAAAAAATCACCGAAGGAAAACCCTTGATATTAATGATCGATGATATTCAATGGGTGGATTCAACTACTATTGAATTAGTGAATTTTCTCCTACCTATGGTAAAGAAGAACAGATTTTCACTATACCTTAGCTATCGCATCGGAGATATCTCTAATATTCAGGCATTACTTGATACGATATTCGACGAATATAAAGATTATGCAATTGAACTCGACCTCAAAAACTTAGACCCAGAATATAGCTCCCAGTTGATAGATAATCTGGCAAGTCAGGAAATCTCTGAATCATTACGCAAGTTTATTATTGCAAAAAGTGGCGGCAACCCCTTTTTCATTGAAGAAATCGTCCGGCGCGTTGTTGAATCGGGGGTGTTAAGCAAGAAAGAAAAGATCACTGTTGATACCCTTCAGATACCCGGTTCAATAGACGCTGCAGTCACTTCACGTATTGACAGCCTTAATAAAGAAGCAAAGTACCTTTTAAAAATCGCCTCAATTATAGGCAGGTCGTTTCCTCAGGAACTCTTGAAAGAAATCGTTAAGGAAAAAGAAAGTTATCAACATATCGATGAACTCGAAGCAGCTGAGTTTCTTGTGAAAATCAATAAAGATAACAATATATTCTACGCATTCCGACACGCCCTTTTCCATGAAGTTGCATACAATAGTTTGCTCAAGAGTGAAAGAATAATCTATCACAAAGTGATCGCGGAAACGATCGAGGAAAAATTCAAGGATGCAATTGAAGGTTATTTTGGGACATTGGCTCATCACTACTACACCTGCAAAATTTTTGATAAAGCTCTGCATTATTCATTAAAGGCTGGCGACGAAGCAGCTGAATTGTACGCGAATGAAGAGGCGCTTTCATACTATAACCAGGCTTTATCAGTTGTTGAAGACCAACCGCAAAAGGCGTTAATTCTTGAAAAAATCGGTGATATCGAATTTATGATCGGTCGTGTGGAGGATTCTTTAAAGCATTATCGTGAAGCAAAAAGATTAGTAAAAGATAAATCTCAAGAAGCCCACAGTACTTCAAAAATCGCCAAAGTCCTGGAGCAAATCGGCAAGCTCGATGAGTCCATAGATATTATGTATAAAGCAATCAAAATGGTTGAAGGTAGCGAAACACCGGGTGTAGTAGAACTGCACTATAATCTGTCAAGCATACTCATCGAGTCAAAAGCAGAAAGTGAACAAGCAATGACTCTGGTCGATAAGGGCATAGCAATTGCCAAGAAAATCGGCGATAAACATTTGCAAGCTGAGGGAATGCGCGCTAGAGCTCATATTTTATGGCGTTTGGGTAAAAATGAAGAAACCTTAGAGCTTTTGAAAAAAACACAAAGTATGTATGAAGAATTAGGTGAGATCAAAGTCTTACCATACCTTTTCTTACTCGTTGGTGCAGTTTATCGAGCAATGGGTAATATGAACGCGGCAATTGAATTCGCAAAGAAGGCTATTGATATCGCAAAGAAAATAGGGAACAGAAGGGTAATGGCGATGGCTTATAATAATATCGGCGTGTATTACTCGTTTCTCGGCGATTATCCAACCGCCATTGATTTTACTGAAAAGAATGTTGAAATCCGTCGGCAACTGGGGGATAAAAAAGGTGAGGGTATCGGTTTAATGAACATCGGTTTGACTTACAGATTTCTTGGCAAGTACGAGGCTGTTCTTGATTATTATAATGAAGCCAAGGATCTATTTGAAAGCATCAACGAAATCCGCTCGACACTCACAGTGTATGCAATGATTGCAGACATATTAATAATCAGGAAACAGCCAGAAAAAGCCCGGATGTATTACGAGAAATCTCTAAAGATTGCCCGGAAAACCCAGGAGAGAACTCTTATCGGTGAAACACTGTACCGATATGGTGGTTATTTCCAGGATATTGGTGATTTGAAAAAAGCTCAGGAATATTATAAGCAAGCTGAACCGATGTTGCTTGAGTGTGATGACAGGCACATGCTTTCTGAACTGTATGCTTTGTGGGCTGACACGTATATTAAGACCCGGGATGGTAAAGCGCTTCAGTATGCTGAAAAAAGCTTGAAGTATGGTCTAGAAACGAAAATAAAAAATATAGAAATACGTTCCCTCAGAATATTCGGACGTGCCCAAACTATACTAGGGGATAATCCTGCTGAAGGTATCAAGAACATCAAGCGCTCAATTGGTATTGCCAAAGAAATAAATGCATTGACCCAGATGGCTCATAGTCTATATGCCCTTGGAGAAGTTTTGATCACAAACAACAAACCGGCTCAGGCACTGGAGTATCTTAACCAGGCTAAGAAGCTTTACACTGATTTCAATGCCCCGCTTTGGATAGAGCAAACCGAGGTTCTTATAAAAAAAATATCATGAGCAACTTCCTGCTCATCCATTATGATAATCAGGCTGTTGAAAAAGTCATTTTTCACTGGAGTAGAGCATTTATGCTCGCCCCGTTAAATAAAAGCATAGCAAAATGTTTTTGGTATGCTGAAATTAGTATTTAAACGGGGCTCGTGAAAACTGATGAAATTTCATTGCTTTTGACGGGGCTAAAGCCCCTACTCC
>JAUWCU010000087.1 GCA_030609135.1 Candidatus Stahliibacteriota bacterium
GCCGAGATGGCGGAATTGGGAGACGCGGCGGACTCAAAATCCGCAGTTCTGCAAGGAGCGTGGGGGTTCAACTCCCCCTCTCGGCATATTAGAGGTTAGGGTTCAGGGCACAGGATACAGAGTTTATCTTTTAACTATTATACATTTCTGATCCCTGATTCCTAATCCCTATTTCCTTTCTATCCCCCCTACCACCGCACAGAGATAACGGGCGTAAACGCCTGCCTGTGCGTTCGCACGCAGACAGGCCCTACTCCAGATTTTAAGCAAACGAAGTGATACTGCATTTCCTGCGAATTTCGGCTCTTAGCCGTGATGATACTGCGCGTGGAACGATACTGCGTATATACTAAACTGTCCAGTTATTCAATTTTACGTCGCGGAGGCGAACCGAGAATTTTAAAGGTGGTGTGCGGTCGATTTCAACACCTTTTTGCTGGGCACTCACTGTAAATTCAACTTTTGCTTCGCCATTCACATTGATAAATGAAATTGGTATGGCGATTTCAACGATCTTGTTTATTTTATATACTATGTCAGGTTGTTCACCGATTTTGATAGTTGTTTCCAGTGGTTTGTAGAATTTTATGATGTAATCATAGTCAGCTGGATTGTGATTAGTAATATCCAATCTTATGTAAAGATTTTCGTTATCGAAACCACAGTGGATCATTGAAAACAGACCAGCAAAACGCTGCATTGTACCGCCCATTCTCTTAACCGCGATGTGCCCTGCATGGTACCACTCATAATAGTGGGTTACTTTACCGTCAATATCCGGGGTCATCATATCATTTGGCTGGTGGGTTAGTATCTCTTCAGTTTTTTTGATCGGGGCAAATAGTTCCCGCGGTGGTTCTTCGCCAATTTTCTTATACATCCAAATAGCATTGAGTCTAAATAACTCATCAAAGACATCAGCGACAAGTGAGATATGTTCACCGCCAAACCACCAGTACCAATCACTGCCTTCAAGTATGTACAGCCGATCCCAAATTTCTGGGTCGGTTATGTTTTTCTCGATAAGCTTATCTCTAATTTTCTTCACAATAAGCCATGCCTTGTGGTCTTCAGCATGACCCATCCAGATATTGAAATTAGCACCGATCCAGGAACCGGGGAATAGTGAACCAAGTTCATTCTTTACTTCATTTTCCTCTAAGAATTCTGATATTGTTGTTGTACGGATATTCGATTTTGACAATCGGTCATACAGTGTGTCTAAAAATTCAGTTCCGTCATTGGCATAACTTTCCCAGGCATTTTCACCGTCAAGGATTATTGGAATTATGAATTTGTCGAATGTTGGCAGAGTATCTGCGATGTTTTCCAATCTACCTACCAGATCTTGTGCAGCTTGTTTTTGGTCCCATTGATTATAAACAAAGCCAATTAGATCAGAAAGAATGTGATCCCGGAACACGATATTGATGTCACCACATTTCCATGGTTTATAAAGCAAGTCAGGACGATTGGGTATGACAGTATCTTCTCGTCGGAAAGATGTTTCAAGGCTGCGCGCAAGGATTTCTTCATCAGTCGCAATCCATTTGATATTGAACTCTGACAAAAGCGGTATCAATTCCTGGCACACGCTGCCTTCAGATGGCCAGAGTCCTTTTGGTTTCTGAGCGAAGAACTTCTCAAATACATTTATGCCTTCAGCTATCTGCTTTTTAGCATCCTCGATATATGAAATTTCAAATGGTATCGCAAGATTAGGGTTTGACGTCTTAGCAAGGTTGCTGTTTATCAAAAGCGGTAAAATAGGATGGTATAAAGGCGAGGTGCTGATTTCGATCTGGCCTGATTCCATAGCTTTCTTGTATTCGTCAATAATTGAGTTAATGATTTCACTTTGAACGGCAATTACACGATCTTTATCTTCTTCCTTGAAGTTCTTACCTTTTTTATACAGATCTTCAATTTCGCTGCGGAACATTGGGTCTACCCACACGAGATTTGCCCAAATTTGAAGGTCGCGAAATTCATCAATAGTAAAGCTTTGGGCAATGGATGGTAGTTCTTGTTCGACAATATTCTTACCCCTCTTTAATAGCAGTGAGAAATACCGGCGGTTTGTTTCGATCATATTCTCCCAGTTAGCAAGGAAAAAATCTCTAAGGATATCAATTTTATCTTCGACAGTTAGGTCCTCAGCTTTTTTCTTGAAAAGAAGAAATTGGCGGTCAGTACATCGGTTGTTCTTATAATCATCGATTTGAAGGAGCAAGGATGGCGTGAAGTTGAACGTAAGGTGAATACCAGGAAATTTTTGGACATGCTTGAGCATATCCAAATAGTCTTTAAGGCAATGCAGTCTTACCCAGGGAAGGGGTAGAATATTATCATCAGGCTTTGAGTATATTGGTTGATGAAAATGCCAGAGCATGGCAACTGAAGTATTATGAGTCACGTTGTTCCTCATCGATCACGGTGATAAACGGCAGATGACAGTGATATCGTTTTACCATCGCTGTAATCTTTTCTTCATCAGTGCCTGCCCCGTAGGATGCAAATCGTACGGGGTAATCGACAATGATTTCAATCATTGAAGTAACCAATATAGAATTTGGCATCAGTTGCGATTTCTGGAGGAGGATCTTGTTCAAGAAGTTCTTTTAATATTTCTTTGGCTTTTTCTTTATCGCCGAGCAAACCGTTTACACGACCGTAGGCAAGCATCGCCATGAAGTAAAACGGGGATTTTTTATCCTTTGCCACTTTTTCATAATAGCCAAGTGCTGATTCATAATCCTTTAACCCCTCAGCTGAACATGCTGCACCGAAGCGAGCCGAGGGAACGAGCAAGTAGTCTTTCTTCTGCATACTGAGGAATTTCTCAAAATTAGTCAGTGCCTGGTCAAATCTCCCTGTATTGTAGTATATTGCTCCTAGATAATAGTAACCGATTTTCCCGGCTCTTGTATTTGAGTATTTTGAGGTTAGATCGAGAAGTATATTTTCAGCCTCCTGGAACCTTCCCATAGCAACAAGCCCCATTGATTGGGTATGCAACATATCTGCTTCGGGATTCTGTTTCTCGCGACCTGTTGACAAAAAAATTAAAAGGATCACGCCGACAAGAACTGCGGCACCAACAAACATCGAGGTCTCACGGTGACGCACAACGTACTTAATACCTTTGTCCATTATAGTCTGGAATTCATCTTTTTTGTAATGGCCTCTTTTCATTTGTTGCATAATTTCTCCTTAATTAAGCATAAATATGTTATGCTTAGATGCAAACAGATTATAGCAGATCCAAACAGATATTATCAAACATAAATCTGCAATATATTACCAAGGACATCCCGCCCTTTCTTCGAAAGAGCGAGGATGATCAATATTGCAATCACACTACACAATATTTTTTCATCTGTCATTGTGAGTGCAGCGCGGCAATCTCATTCTTATCCGCACACCTTTTCACCTTATGCATCAGCATTGTCGTTTTCATACGCACAAAAAACTGAAAGAATTCATATTTTCCTCCAGCAATTCACCCACAAAGGTGTGGGATGCTGAACTTTATACCCAAATCATAGATTTGGACAAAGTTCGCATACCCCTGACCCGACTTGAACGGGTGACCTGCGGTTTAGGAAACCGCCGCTCTATCCTGCTGAGCTACAGGGGTTTAAAAAGGGCACAGGATACAGGAATTAGGGGATTAGTATTGAATTTCCTGTTTCCTAAGCCCTGTTCCCTGATTTCCCCCTTACTACCGTACAGAAGTATTGTTTTACTAAAGTCATCTGTCGTGTTCAATACCTTGCGCATACGGCATATCCAGAGGTAAATTTTGATACAATTAATCAAAGGAAGACAACCAAATTATTTGTCCCTTAATCTTTTCTGATGAAAAACGTGAAAGAAACTTCAACATACGCCTTAAGAGTGTTCGAAATTGCACTTGTTCACTTAAAAGTATGCCATAATGACTTTGATAATATTTCTTGTGAAGTTTAATAAAATCTCTTATATTGTGCGTCAGAATTGCCCTTTACTTGTTTTTCCATGCATTTTCGGTCTGCTCGTCTATCAATTTCTCAACTTCATCCTTATGATCATAATAATAAGAGAGTGCATCATATATCGCAGCAATCTTTAACTGCGGAAACTCTTTTGTTAATTCCTCAGGCAACATACCATTTTTCAAGATATAAATCATTACTGAACGAACTGGAAACCGAGTTCCTTTAATTACCGGTTCTCCACCCTGAATCTTCGGGTCCTTCGCAACATAACTATGTTCAACTATTAGATCTGCTTTGGCCATTATAGGTCTCCTTATATGAAACCATTTTACTTGAAATTATCAAAGTGTCAATGCTTTATGTTCTGCAAAATTCTCGACATACTTCCTGTATTTTTCATCAATCCTCTCATTCAAAAGCAGCCTTTCAATATACCTTCTCTGCTTATCAGCGCCTCTCGAAGATATCGCCTGCCCCGTCGCGTAGCTACGGGGAATAAATTGAGATGCCCTTGTTATCGTGTATAATGGGGACCCGACCCCTATAACTCATTCTATCATCTAACATCTATCTTATCTAGTATCAAGAATCTATCATCTATAATCTCTCTGGTCTAGTATCTAACATCTGCCGTTGTGCCTGACCCTCACAACTCGGTCACTTGACCTTTTGATATTCAATTCCCAAGATGATACGCTATTTGCTTTACCTGAATCCGTAACACCATATATTGAAAATTGGGTTGGTCAACCCTATTGGTTTCCTGGTGGCAGTACGATCGTCTTTGCAGCTGGCACAGTTGGTGGTGATGCTTCAGGGTGTGACCCAGCCGAAATTTGGATTTTAGAAAATCTATTTGAACAGATTGAGTGATAACTTGACTGATTGAAACTCAGTTATTTTGAGATTATTTCGTACCACCTCAAACAGTACGCTGTTTCTCCGATACTCCCTATTACCTTTACTCTTCAGGTGTTGACTTTAGGTCAAACATAATTATAATTTTTAAGGAATAGAAATGTTAAAGACCATAAAAGGGATTTATGAAAATGGGAAAATAAAGCTCTTGGAGAAAATTAAAATCAAAGGGCGAAGAAAAGTTATTATTACCCTCATTAATGATAAAAAGAAGAAGAAAAGTATATTGGATTTATCCGGATTAGGTAAAAGAATCTGGAAAGATATTGATGCCCAGCAGTATGTAAGGGAGGAGCGCAAATCCTGGGGTTAAATGTTGGATAAGGTTTTTATTGACACCTGCCTTTTTATCTATTTTATTGAACGACACCCGCGATTTTTTAAAAAAATCAAACATATTTTTACTCAGATTGATAAAGGTACGAAATTGGGCATAAGTTCTGTAATATCATTACATGAAGTTTTAGTTCAACCTTATCGTAAAGGTGAGATTTCACTGGCAAAAAAGTATGAAAATATTTTGCTGCACTCAAAAAATTTGTTAATTATACCTATACATACTGATGTTGTAAGGCTATCAGCAAAATTGAGGGCAAAGTACAATATTCCTACGCCTGACGCAATTCAGGCAGCGGTGGCAGTACTTCAGTCAGTTGATATTTTTTATACAAGTGATACTATATTCAATCGTATAATCGAATTGCCTAAGATAGACATAATCGGCGAAAAAGAATAGTCTTGACAACTTAATATATGAGCATAATTGAAATGACGAATCAAATTGGAAAATAAATATCGTGGCTCAAAATCATAGAATAAGAGACATGCATGTATAATGTAAAGATTTGACCCCATTTGCCCTCATTTGCCCTTAACCCCATCATCTGTTTACTAAAACTAAAACTTGACATGTCTGTAGGATACTATTATACTCTTGATAAATAGATGATTTATCATAGCATAAAATTGAAAAACACAGTTGAAGCTTGTCTGTTAATAGGTGTTATTTTAGGATGCGAGCAGACAAAAACGACCGTGATGTTGCCACAGGAACACCATAAGCAAGAGTGCAGCATTCCAATCATATCGCCTAAAAGTAGTACTTCGACAACTGTAAAAGCAATACGCCTTTACTGGCAGAAAAATCGTGAGTCTGACCTTGTTGGTTACCGCATATTTCGCCGATGTAGACCGTATGAACCAGACTCGGATCTGCCTTGGACCAATTGGGGTCTACTTGTTGAAAAATATAGTTCGGTTGACACAACCCATCATGATAAAACTGTTAAAAACCAATATGAATATGAGTATAAGATAACAGCATTCGATTCTTTAGACAATGAATCCGAATTTTCAAATACAAGACGAGTATGTCCACAAAAAGAAAAGTAGAATATACCATGGGGTAAAGTTGCGTTATTCCTCCATTTTATTATTCAGACAACCAGATATTGACATTTATTTTTTATCTATTATGATCATATAAGGAAACGATGATTGTAAGTTTCATACTATTATTTGTATTGCAAACTCCACCTATGACAACAAGACCTGTGGTCGCGATTGAAAGCCACAAGCTCATGTTGAGAGATAAACCTCAATTAGGTTCACAAGTTACTGCAGTATATGAAGTGACATCTAGAATTTCAAAAAAAGATTTAACTATCGTATTTTATGGATTCAGAAATGTTAAACCGGTCAACAAAGACACCATATTTCATTTTGACGCCAAGCAAGGAATACTTAGAAAATTCACAATAGATGTTGAATATTTTTCCACACCAGCTACTTTTTGGGCAGGAATTCGTGGTGCGTATAATCAACTTGCAGTGACTCGATACTTAATAAATGCACAAACAGGTGAATATGGTACAATGAAAGAGATTCAGTTCCAAACACCTACAGAATATCGATTTAACCCGAATTCACTTAAATTTGAACAAGTGGTATTCCATTTTGAAGACGATCGATGGAATAAGAACCGCGAAATAATTGATACAATAACAGCTATTGCATCAGAGCTCTCAGATTCTCTCGCTTTGTTACTCTATTCCGAAATACATAATACGATATATCCTGAAGGAATATCAAAGTGGCCAGAGAAGGTCAGATATTTATTAGAGCAAGGATGGCAGGGATATATAAAGGAAGTCGATCGGCAAGAATTTTTAATGAAATTGAAAGCAGCAAATGAAGAGAAACGTAAAAAGTTGGAACTTGAAGCCCAGGCTGATCAAAGATCAAAAACTATAAAGTGGTTACTGAGCTGGCTTATACCAGCAATATTACTTGGCTTTCTGCTGGTCGGCCTTTTGCTAGTCAGGACTAGAAGGCGAAGCAAAACGGTTACATCAAAACAATTCGACAAAATAATAACATATAGTATCTATGTTACTGTAATTGGGCTTGCAGTCTACTTTGCGTGGCCATATCTTGGTACAAAAACACAAACATCCAAGAGGCTGTCAATTAAACACCTAACGCAAAAAAGGGAAGCTTTATATGAAATAAGACACTCGAATCTCTTGAGAGATTTTAACAGTTTTAAATTGGTTTCCGCTTCGACTTTTGATACACGATTGGGTCCTGGCGCTAACTTTGTATACAAAGATGAAAAGTATTCAAAATATAGCGTCGAATACAATTTTACAGTTCAAATATGGCCAACAACTGAAGGATATCAAGTAAAGCAACCAATATATTTGCCTGTAAAGGCGATAAAAGAATTTGAAGAAAATAAAAGAGTCATTGCCTTTCTTTCAAAAAACAGCGTCAAAAAGGCACGATTGAATTTCATTGATTCATTATTTTCAGTTACAATTAAGGAAACCATCACGCGAGAAAATATTAAAATCCCGCTTTTGCTCGAGTATGATGGAAGAAAAGATTTAATAGCGAAGTATGTTGTTCCATCAGATTTTGACGACGATCATTTCCCTGAGATTAGAGTACTTTCGAAAATATGTGAAAGTTGGGGTCATAAAATTAGGAAAGATTTTTACATTAAAGGAGTTCGGCGACTTCAAACTGATCAACCTCATTTAAAAACTGTTGTTGAAAACAGTGGAAGTGATACATTACATCTCTGGTCTTATTCGGAAAAGGGCGATAATTACACGTATTATTGGGATCCCGTCCCAAATGCCGTGGAACCACCACAACCCATAATTGACCTGATTTATGCGGAATTCTCAAAAGCAGGTCTACCTCTGGAATATGCAAGAGAACATTTAAAGCTTGTCAGCTCACATGCCTTCAGAAGGCCAAATTATTTTAGTTACGACGAGAAAGATAGGGTGATATTTGAGGGCAAATTTAAATGGATAGCAGACTCTGACTGGATCGATGAGATGAATAATGGTGAAGGTGCACAATTTACTGTTGTCTATGAGTATTTTTCGAATTCATTGAAGCTTGGTCGTGCACTAGGTAAACCTGAGACAAAAGGGATCAAAAGAGTGTGGAAGGAAATAACCCCCAGATATTACAGACTACGTCCCCTTAATAAGTTTATATCTGAAAAAGAAGCTAGAGAAAGACTATTTGGAGCATTACCGGATGAGGCAAGATTTAATACAATATATGTAAAATTGAATATCCCAGAAGCACCAGCTGATTGCAATAATTTCATTTGCATAGTTGGGAATTACACACCGCATGGTGCTAATTATTCTCTTGATGTTATGGTTGATCTGGAAACCGGTGAAGTCCTAGAAGCAAAATTGTCTTGGGGTTGGCATTGGACTGAATGTGAAATCCCTGAAACACATAGGTATCCTCACAATTAACCACTAGCAGTCAAAAATTCATTCAACTCACCAGGATACATTAGTATCGAAAGAGATGTTTACATACTGAACGTGGGGATTTGATTCCCTTAACTGTATCTCAGCTGTTTCTGAAATCTTGATTTTAGAGAATTTTCTTTGATTTTTTCAAACTCTTGTTCACCAAAACCGAAAGTATCATGCAATAGTTTGAACTCAGATTCCATGGTGCATTCAAAGGTCCCTGGATCATCAGTGTTTATGCTGAAGTTGATACCTAGGTTAAATGCTTGTTTTATAGGATGATTTTTGATATCATCAACACTGCCGGTTTTCAGATTGCTTGTAGGACATATCTCAATGTGTATTTGCTTCTCTCTAATTATTTCTATCAAATTCGGATTTTTAAAAAGAGATACACCGTGACCAATACGATCAGGAAAGCCGTTCTCTAGTGCATCATGTACAGACTCAGGACCGCACCACTCACCTGCGTGAATTTCAATACCTATCCCTGCTTCTTTGAATCGTTCAAATGTTTTTCTAAAAGGCTTTATAGGATTACCTTGTTCTAGTCCAGCAACCGCAACACCGCAAATCAGATGAGAGTCGTATAGCTTAAGAATTCTGTCACCTCGCTCTTCAACATGCTGTGGAGTTTTATTGCGACCAAATGCAACAATGTATTCTATTTGGACTTTCCCATTTTCCATAGCAGTGGTATACTCCCTGAATTCCTGAACACACTCAAGCATTTTTTCTTTATCTAAGGGTAAAGATCCTGAAGGAATCATTAATTCTGCATAGATCACATTTTGAGTTCTCAAATTTTGCACGTGATGGTTAATTATAGGTTTGTAATCTGGAAGACTTTTAAAATGAGGATTTGTTTTGTTAAACCAATTGATAAAATCATCAAAGCAAAGCACAGGATAAGCACTTTCTAATTCCTCGATTTTCAAAGAAGTATTTCTTTTGAGTAGTATTTCCTTGAGAATACTCGGATTCAATATACCATCTAAATGACAGTGAAGCTCAACTTTCGCAACATTATGATAGCACATATATTGTGTAATTATAGTGCCGTTATCCGTTGTGTCAATACCAGCTTGCTCCGGTCACAAATGGGATCGGTGCTTGACATTTCATGAGCTAAGCATATAAGCATAGCACCAAGGATTATTTCTCAATCTTTCCTCTCATTCGATAAACTCAAGGCAGGTGGGATAAATTAATATTGTTTAGTTCGTTGACATAGTTTCTTTATTGAATATAATATTTCATCCTCACCAATACTGAGAAACGGAGCTCGGGTGCAGGGAAGCAGAGGAGACTGGATTCCCCGGTTCCCGTACGAACTTCGTCCTACGGGACAGGCAAGCCGGGGAATGACAAAATAGGAAGCCGAGATGCCTGTATTGAGCCTGTCGAAATAGCGGTGAATCTATGATTCATCGATTCCACAGATATAAACATATGGTGGGCTCTCGTAGATCCCGACAATCTTTGTTGAGGGGAAAATCCGATTTCATGGTTTTTCATAACTCTCACGATCACAGAGAAAATCGCACAAATCAAAGATAGTTATACATTTGCACCCTTCTGAACGTTTTGAGTGAAGTTGGGGTCAAATCTCTACATTCTACATAGCAATTGGTATAAGAAGAAGATAAAGATCGCATGTAGCATGTAGAGATTTGACCCCATTTCGTAGTCGAGATTTGACCCCATGCGCCTTTCTATCTTGACATATCTATTACATCGATTATGCTATTGGAGTAACGAAAAGGAGGTGGGTAATGAAAGTCGTAACAATCATAATATGTATAATCGTATTGGTATTGGCTGCTATTGCTTATTGTTTTTATAATACCAATAAGCAAATGAAGACTGAGTTCAATTTCAAGATCAATAACCTGGAACAACAGAAAGCAGCTCTTGAGAACGAACTCGAAATTAAAATAGGTGAAATTTCTAAGGAAAAAGAAGAGCAGATCGTGCGTTTGAAAAACGCTTATAATGAACTCGTTACGGATATGGAAAAGGAAATTGAAGAAGGCAAGATCCAGATCACCCAATTGGCGGATCGGCTTTCGGTCAGCATGCTTGATAGAATATTGTTCCCTTCGGGTGAGGCACAAATTACTCCTGAGGGTCTTGAAGTACTGGAGCGGGTAGGAAATGTTTTGAAAGACACCCAGAATAAAATTATCCGTGTCGAAGGGCACACAGATAATGTTGCGATACACTCTAACCTGCAAAAGAAATTTCCTACTAACTGGGAGCTTTCAACTGCACGCGCAACACATGTCGTGCGCTTTCTCCATGAGAATGTTGGTATAGAAGCGGTACGCCTGCAGGCGATCGGCATGTCAGAATATCATCCAGTAGCAAGCAATAAGACGGCTGCTGGACGGAGTCAGAACAGGCGAATAGAGATCATTTTATTACCAGAGTATGGTGTGCCATCACCCTTGCCTTCGGAATAGCTCGATTATATGGGGTTAAATCTCGTAACAGTTTAGCTATCCTAAAATTGTAGTAGCCTCAGCCTAAGGCAGACAGGTGATTTATCCAGCCCCTTATGAAGGAGCGGGATGTATCAGGCATTGCAATAACGAAGTTATTGCACTAAAAGAAGCCCAATTCAGGTTGTTGAAAAAGTCATTTTTTACTGGAGTAGAGCATTTATGCTCGCCCCGTTAAATAAAAGCATAGCAAAATGTTTTTGGTATGCTGAAATTAGTATTTAAACGGGGCTCGTGAAAACTGATGAAATTTCATTGCTTTTGACGGGGCTAAAGCCCCTACTCC
>JAUWCU010000155.1 GCA_030609135.1 Candidatus Stahliibacteriota bacterium
CATCTACTGGTCAATTCCAGATGGATGCAATATAATCCATTAAAACATTTACTCATTCTTCACCTCGCAATGTGTTGTCCGGTTTAACCGCGGTTGAAAGCAACATAATTTCTTGTGAAAATCTTACAAGCTTGCTGTAAGGTCGTAGTGAACGGGGGGCGAATAATGCCACAAGCGAACAAAAAGGCTTCAACCAGGGCAGTGGCCATAAAAAAGGAAGTTGTCTGAATTTCTCCACTTTCACATCGTCAAATCCGTTAATTAAAAAGATGTCTTTCAAAGAATTTATGGTAAATGGTGTTCTGTGGGTATAATCCTCATAAAATGTTTTATAAACCGCCTCCCAGTCGGGAACCATGGTAATAACCAAACCACCTGGCTTGAGAATTCGATAAATTTCCATGACCAGTTTTTCAGGATAATAAAAATGTTCCAAAACCGATTTTGAAAAGACAGCGTCAAAAGAATTATCATTGTAAGGCAACGGTTCGTTTTCCAGATCTGACTGTAATATTTCTGCTTCCGGACAGACGGATTTTGCTATAGACGATTGATCCACTCCATATCCATTGAGATCGCACCGGATAAAACCCCTCAGAAACTCGCCGCGACCGCATCCCAAATCTAAAATCTTACTTCCCTTTGGCAATTCATACCTCAAAGATAAATAGCGAGCTAATTTATCAGGATATTGGGTGAACGGTCTGTCTTTTTCATTATATGTTACAGCCACATAATCCCTCTGTGGATTTGCCGAAGACACTACAACACCTCCACCAATTCGATCAAAGTCCCCTCCGGCGCTCTGCAAAAGGTAACTTTCGCGTAACCGTCCGGCGATAATTGCGGGGGTGAATTAAATTGAATCCCTTTGCCCTTAAGCCTTTCATACTCAATATCCAGGTCATCTACAGTAAATGCTATATGGGAAATGCCGCTTTCGCAGATTTCACGCGTCTTTTGCTCTACAGGATGCGAGTGATACTTCAATAGTTCTATCATCTGGCCAGATGGTGAAGTCATCTTGACCGTTGTAACCTTAACATTTCGCAGCGATGAAATATTATCAATATAATCCCCTGCTTCTTCCATCTGTTTTGCAACTTGAAATCCTAAAAGATCACGATAAAAATAAAGTGATGCTTCCAAGTCAGCAACTACTATACCTGTGTGGCGAATGTCTTTGATCATTCTATCACCATTCTGTTAAGTCTAATCTCGTCAGAAATCATTCCACCATCGAAGGAACAAATAAAGGCCACATATTCAGCTATTTCCTTGGGATCTATAAATGTATCAAAGTTTTGATTTTTTATTAATTTCCCCATTTCTGTTTTTGCACCAGATGGAGATACGCAATATGTCCTAATATTATTTTTTTTTAACTCATCATGCAAAGCGCGCGAAAAACCTAAAAGGGCATGCTTTGACGCACAGTAAAGCGATGTTTCTTTATTGCCTGCATATGCTGATGAAGAGCCGATATTTATAATTCGCCCCCATCTGCTTTTTATCATATCTTTAGAAAATTCTTTGCAAAATATAAAAGGAGCCCTGATATTTAAATTGAAGGTCGTGTCAAAATCGTCTAAATTTGAGTCGAATAGGGATTTCACCACAAAAAGACCCGCACAGTTAACTAGAATATCTACGGTATAAATTTTTTCTCGTGCCATCGTAATAATTTTTTTTATGTCCTGAATTTCATTTAGATCTCCACGCTCATAATAAATCTTAATTTTCTCACCATATAGGGATTCTATTTCTTCTTTTAGATTCTTTAATTTTGTAATATTAGTGGAGGTCAAGAATAAGTTACACTTATTTTCAGCCATTTTCATAGCAATACATCGTCCGATACCACCTGTCGCACCGGTTATAAAACAATTCCGATTTTCTAAAATCTCGTATTTCAACACACTTGGCCTCCAAGAAGATTAATCCAAAGAATACAGCCGTTCTTTTTGCACCTTATCCAAAAAGTCTTTTTACCAGCATTGGGTTCCTTGCAACCTGGTATTCCAAATAATCGAAGTCTTCAGGTGTGTCTGCTTCAAAAATGCGTGGCGTAACATACGCAATAACCCGATCTCCATGTATTTGGCAATTTTTCAAGACATAAGAACTTTTGATTATATCCACATATCCGTTTCCCTCATAGGTTTTCTTATATTCCTGGCGGGCTCGACCTACTGCTTCTATATCCCAGGATCCAGTACAAACACATTTCAAAAAACCTATTTCTATTTCAAAAGTCTTATAAGTAGACTCAGACATTTCATGCACAGACCGCAGAGCAGTAGCACCGTCATCATGTTTCATTTGTTCAATGGCCGTATCAATGTAACTTGGCTCACGTAGCGGCGTAGTCGGCCGCAAATGAACAAGATATTCAGGTTGATATCCCTCATTTTCCTTCATCCAATCAAGTGCATGCTTAATAAATTCGTAATCCGAACTGGCGTCACCAGATATCTCCACTGGCCGTAAAAAAGGTACTTCCGCTCCGTATTCTCGGGCAATACTCGCATAGTGTTCAGAGTCAGTCGAAACAATTGTCCGCTGAATATTAATGGCCAACTGTGCAGCCGCGATACTGTAAGCAAGCAACGGTCTTCCGGCCAAAATCTTGATATTTTTGTCAACGACACCCTTTGAACCTGAACGTGCGGGAATTACTGCAACAATATCTGCCATAAGTCTCTACCTCTATTGATGAGATTCAAAGGGGATATGCGCCCTTAGTTTCTTCGCAATGGAAATTTCTTTTTGATTCATAGTTATCTTGCCGTCTCCCATGGCTTTTTCAATCTTTCTAACTGCGCCAACCAATTGTATAAAACCTGCAATTTCAACCGATGCCGCCTGATCCGAACCATACATGGCGCGATCAAGGGTGATATGCCTTTCCAGTGATGTGATTCCAAGGGCGGCGGCGGCATACGAAACCGCCAGGCCAACTTCGTGTCCGCTGTAGCCAACATTGCATTGATAACGGTCACGGAGCGTCTTAATGCAGTTTAGATTCGCATCCTCATCGGCCATGGGATAAGTCGAAACGCAATGCATAAGCTCGAAAGGACAATCTGCACTCCTGAATATCTCTACAGCCCGGTCAATCTGCTCAAATTCAGTCATCCCAGTGGAGATAAAAGTATGCTTCTTTTCTAAAGCTATTTCCTTCAATAAATCCTCATAAACTATCATCGCAGAGGCAATTTTGTTGTATTTACAGCCAAACTGCCGCAGAAATTTCTGGCTTTCAAGATCCCATGCCGAGGCAAACCACTTAATCCCCTTTTCCTTGCAATAAGCATCGATCTCCTTATATTCATCCAACCCAAATTCAAGCCCCTCCTTTTGCTCCCGCTGCGTGGTACCCCACGGGCTTTCCCGCAGTGAGTCCAGCATGTCCTTTGTATATACCAAATCAATGGTCCTCTTCTGGAACTTGACCGCATCAGCCCCAGCGATTTTGGCAACATCAATCAACTGTTTTGCAATCTCCACATCTCCATTGTGGTTGATACCAATTTCAGCAATGATAAAAATAGACATAGTTACCCCCTTTTTTTCAATTGGGATACAGATTTTCACAGATAAACATGGATTTTTTATTTTAAATCGAGACCTTTGCACAACCGACGTTACTTGTCATTTCGACCCCTTCTACGTATCCAATTTTCCTGATTCTGTTCTATATCTCTCAATCCGATCACACATTTCTTTGAATTCTCTCTGTATCACTTCAAGGTTATCGTTATCCCAGACATATCGCTTGAAGAGATGCTCATCAAATATCTGGGAACCTGGTTCAAAACCTTGAGAGCGAAAGAATGCTTCGGTGGTTGCGCCTGATGTAGGTGTTATCATTTTGAACATAAGAAAGTGCGCTTGCTGGTTGAAGACGCACAATGCAGATGGACCGTTATTAGTAACCAGATTCAAATAGCTCAGCTCATATAAGGCACATCGGAGTTCAACATTCCAGACGATTTCCGGGAAAAGGTGCAATCCTTCTAAATCAGGAGGTATTGGGTTAAGAGTAGTATCTATATCCCTTATTATAACAGGGTAAAAAGTGGCAGGGTCCAATCCACGTGCAAAGGCAGACCAATCTTTAATGTTGCTGTTTCTATCTAATTCATAGAGACACTCACGCAATGTAATTGTTATCACTTTCCGATTACCGGCGTTCTCACCAATCCAGTCATTTACGATATTGAGAGCTGCCTGTGTTGCTTTCACACAAAGAATGTTTACTCCTTGAGAAATAGCACTGGTAAGATGC
>JAUWCU010000051.1 GCA_030609135.1 Candidatus Stahliibacteriota bacterium
CATTCCCTGGCAAGCCTGTCCTCTGACTTGATCAGGGGAACCAGGGAATCCAGGAAAATAAGGAAATACAAAAGACTGGATTCCGCATCAGGTGCGGAATGACGACATACATTGAGCAGTATTTGATTAAACTATTTAATGGTCTCCTTAGTAAATCTCAAATCTGAAATCTAAAATTTCAAAGAAGATTGTGCTGTGAAAACGAGTAAAAACCTTTTTCTGCAATGATAATGTGATCTACGATGCGTATACCCATCAACTCACCGGCACTCCGTAATCGTTCCGTCACTTTCAAGTCATCTTCGGATGGTTTTAATATGCCGCTCGGGTGATTGTGTACGAGAAAAATCGCGCTGGCGTTCTCATTGAGCGCGAATTTGAAAACCTCGCGCGGATGGACCAAACTTGCGTCGAGGATACCTTTTGAAATCGTCGTCTCATTAATATGTGCGTTCCTGCCATCAACTGCCACAACCTTAAATAATTCATATCTCAACCCGGAAATCAATGGGTAATAATAATCATAAATATCTTTGGGGTCTTTGAAAATGATCTGCTCATCATTTTTCTTTGAAAGCGAACGCCTGCCTAATTCAAGTGCCGCAAGCATCGAAACAATTTTAGCTCTACCCAAACCTTTTATTTTAAGCCGTTCAATTTCACTGACTGTTTTCTGGTTCAATTTCTTCAGGCTGCCAATTTTATTAAGGATCTCCTTAGCTAATTCAAGTGCTGATTTGTTTTTCACACCTTTGCCAATAATAATCGCCAAAAGTTCAGTATCGGTTACACCATAACTACCCTTCTGAAAAAACTTTTCTCTTGGCCGATCATTTTCTGGCCAGTCTTTGATTTTCATGTGTTTTTTATCTTGTCTATTTAAACAGGGTCATACGCAACACAAAACCAGCTAAAGTAATCGACGATGTTGACATCAGTTTAATTAAAATATTGAGTGATGGTCCAGCGGTATCCTTAAATGGATCACCTACTGTATCACCGACCACTGCTGCTTTGTGCTCAGCCGATCCTTTTCCACCAAGGGCTCCTTTTTCAATATACTTCTTGGCATTATCCCAGGCACCACCAGCATTAGCCATTTTCAAGGCAACCGCGAACCCAGATACCAAAGCGCCAGCAAGCAACCCGACCACCGCACTCGGGCCTAACAGCACGCCGACGAGAATCGGTGCGATGATCGCCATTAGGGAAGGTGTAATCATTTCCTTTTGTGCTGACACCGTGCAAATTGTCACGACCCGTGCATAATCGGGCTTTGCCTTACCTTTCATTAAACCCTTTATGCTTTTGAACTGCCGACGAACCTCCATTACAACCTTGCCCGCGGTTCGACCCACGGCGCGGATCAACTGAGAACAAAATGCAAAGGGCATCATTGCACCGAGGAAAAGACCGACCATAACTGCTGGATTCATTAAACTCAAGTCAAGTTTGTATCCGAACTGCAGAATCTGATCACGGTAAGCAGCGATCAAGGCAAGTGCAGTTAGTGCCGCAGAACCGATTGCAAATCCTTTACCAGTCGCTGCAGTAGTATTGCCCAGAGAATCGAGCGCATCAGTCCTTTTCCTCACTTCTGCCGGGAGTTTTGCCATCTCAGCGTTTCCACCGGCATTATCAGCCACTGGCCCATATGCATCCGTAGCCAGGGTAATACCTAATGTTGAGAGCATACCAACTGCAGAAATTGCAACGCCAAACAGACCTAATTCTGGATGGCTCGCACCACCGGACAGATAATATGCTGCCAATACTGCAACAACAACGGCAAGTACTGGTGGCACCACGGAAACCATGCCAACGCTCAGACCTTCCAATATTACAGTTGCCGGACCAGTCTTAGCAGCTTGAGCAATACCGCGCGTTGGTTTATAATGATCAGAAGTGAAGAACTCTGTTGAATATCCAATAAAGACCCCAGCTCCCAGTCCCGCAAGAATAGCCCAGTATATCCCAAAATGCCCAGGCAAGAGGTAATAAATAATCAAACCTGAAACCACCGCCACGAGGATGCTTGCACCCCACACACCTCTTCGCAATGCAACAAGTAATGAAGCCTGCGTTGCATCCTCTTTAGTGCGTACCAGAAAAGTCCCGATGATCGAAGCAAGAACACCGAGTGTCGCGATTACCATGGGTATAACAACACCCTGGATCCCCAGACCAGCAGCGACTGCGAGCGCCATAGTGGCAACTATTGATCCTACATAGGATTCGTAGAGATCTGCACCCATACCAGCAACATCACCAACATTGTCACCGACATTATCCGCAATGACCGCTGGGTTACGTGGATCATCTTCAGGTATGCCGGCTTCGACTTTACCAACCAGATCAGCACCAACATCAGCCGCTTTCGTAAAAATACCACCACCTACGCGGGCAAAAAGTGCCTGGGCTGATGCACCCATACCAAAACAGATCATCGTTGCAGTGATATTCTGTATTTTCTGTGCCTCAGGCAGATGTCTGTATACCCAGTTGAGTACTATGAACCAGGCACTGAGATCGAGCAAACTCAACCCTACAACAACAAACCCCATCACACCACCCGCAGCAAAAGCTACTCTCAAAGCACCGTTGAGACTCTTTCTCGCTGCATTAGTGGTCCTTGCTGATGAATTCGTCGCCTGCGTCATGCCGATAAACCCCGACAGGGCTGAAAAGAAACCGCCTGAAATAAAAGCAAACGGTACGAAAATCGGCAGCATCTTTAATAGTGATATAATCAGTAGCAGCACAAAAACAATAATGAAAAAAACAGCCACAACAAAATACTGTCTTTTGATATACGCCTTTGCTCCTTGCCTGACAGCTTGGGCTATTTCGCGCATAATATCTGTACCTTCATCAAAACGTTTAGTGGTTTTTGATAAATACCAGGCAAATAACAAACAAAGTACTGAACCTACTGGTGTCAGCCAAAACAAGGGATGCATCTTACCTCCTATAATACATCAAATTCCTAAATGCCTAAACATCTAAATACCTAAAAAGCATATTTTAGGTGGTTTTCTCTTGTGTTCATTCTGTTCTATCCTAAATTTCAGCTTTTCAGCACAATTACCTTTGATTTGACTGCTTGAGATCTCCTGCAATGTTCTGTCGATCTCATCATACGAATAACCAATCTCTCCTTCATCAGTCTGTCCTTTCCAGAGACCTGCGCTTGGTGTCTTGTCTATGATCGTCCTGGGAACGTGAAGTACCTTGGCAAGCTCCCTTACTTCGAACTTATAGAGATCACCAAACGGCAGAATATCGCAGGCGCCATCACCATATTTTGTAAAGTAGCCAAGTGTTAACTCGGTTTTGTTACCGGTGCCGCAGACGAGATAGTTATTGAGGTTTGCGTAGTAATAGAGAACGACCATTCTTAAGCGCGCTTTGATGTTGCCGAGGGCAACCTGATCACCTCCAGGTAGCAACTTTGTCAAATGACCGTAAACCGACGTCAAATCGATATACTCAGTCCGCACATTGAGCACGTCTGCGACCCTTGAAGCATCGTCTATATCTTGCACTGCTGATTCAATGGGCATGATCAATGCAAGACAGTGATCAGTGACTCTTTTCAGGAGTGCCGCACACACCGCTGAATCCAAACCACCGCTCAGCCCCAACACAAAACCCTTTGTCTGGGATTCATTCAATTGTTTTTTCAACCACTCAACGATTTGTGTAATAATATCTTCTCCCATAGTATTTAAGATTATATAAATAATAATGTAAAAATCAAGTGAAAAAACGTGCCCCTGTAGTTTCCTCTGCCTGTGCGTCGCACGCAGACAAGTGATTTATCCCGCTTCGTATTATAATTCTATAAATAGAATTGCGGGATTTATCAGGCGTTTCCCAGTCATTGTAGTCTCCTGATTTATCAGGTGTTTCCCAGTCACTGTAGACTCCTGATTTATCAGGCGGTTCCCGGTCACTGTCGTTGTCTGCCCGCTCACGAGGCTCTCGGAAATTTATCAGGCATCCTTCACTTCTCGAACGCTATTTCGGTATTTCGCTAATTACCAAAATACCGAAATGCCAAATTGGCACACCAACGCAATCCCCAGACCTCACAATATGTTTGTAGCGAAAATACAATTGACATCAGGTTCTTATTCCATATAATTCACTGAATGAGTAAAGAGAAAAAATACTGGCAGATAAATACTGAAAAATTAGCACGAGACATTAAACAAGCAGCAAGGACTGCTAACACTGAAGAAGACCTCAAAATGAAGGTTGAGTCTTTACTGCAGAATGTATTTAAGAAAATTGGAGTGGATATTGACATTGTCCGATATGAAAAAACGAGCACATCTTATAGAGGTAGATCAGATGCAGTCTATGGTTATCTTACTATTGAGTATAAAACACCTGGCAAATTATCTACAAAATTGAATGTTAAAAAAACAGTTAAGCAGCTTCAAAATTATCTTACAGGACAAGCAGCACAATTTGGAGAGCAAAAAGAAGATTTTCTAGAAAAAGCAGTTGGTGTAGCATTAGATGGCAATTATATTCTTTTTATAAGATTCACAAAAGTTCCCACAATATTACAGACACCAGTGCCTGTGCAAGAAAAGCAGAGTGCATTGTTCCCTGTAGCCAAAACAGGATGTGGTTTTCAGGTATTGGGTCCGTATTCAATTAGCCATTCGAGTTTGACTAATCTTTTAATATTTGTTCGGGCTTCAGCCAGAAGACCACTTACTGCAAAGGATTTAGCCACCGTATTTGGACCTGACTGTCTCATTGCTCAGCAAGCTGTTTCCGAACTATACTCAGCAGCAATGAGGGCGCAACGCAGACAAACACCTTCTCGAATAAAGACTTTTTTCATAGAATGGGACAGAATTTTTGGTGTTGTTTATGGACAGGAACTTGAAAAGGCTGAGAAAACTGCAGAAGAAACCGCAAAGGTTTATCAATTACCAGCCGGGAGTAGATTAAAACAGCTCCTCTTTGCAATCCATACATACTATGCCTTTCTGATGAAAATTATTGCTTACGAACTCGTTGCTCTACAAAGAGAACAAACTGTTGAATCATTTGTAAAAGATATAGCACCATTGGATGATAAGAAACTATTTGATGAACTTAGCCATTTGGAGAGTGGTCTCGATTTTGTCAATCAGGGGATCGAAAATTTCCTTGAGGCAGATTTTTTCTCCTGGTATCTTGATGCCTGGACATCACAGCTCGCTAATGTCTTTCGTAGTATTGTTCGAGCATTCTCGGATTTTGAACCAGCCACACCAATTCTTGAACCAGAGTGGACAAGGGATTTGCTGCAGAAATTATATGAGGTTATTGTTCCGCAGAAACTGCGCCATGACTTGGGAGAATATTATACCCCTGATTGGCTCGCAGGTTATGTAACAGATAAAAGCGGCTATGATGGTAGAATCGGTATTCGTTTCCTTGACCCTGCGTGCGGTTCAGGAACCTTTTTAGTACAGGCGATAAACAAAGTAATTGGATACGCAAAGGGACATAAGAAGATACAAACAAAAGAAGTTGCACAACATATTCTCAAGAATATTGTTGGCTTTGATCTGAATCCGCTTGCTGTTTTAGCGGCACGTACAAACTATCTCATAGCGTTTTCCAGATTTATTCCATATGTAAGACCAATTACGATCCCGGTGTATCTTTGCGATTCTATTCTCGCACCAAGTCGGTACGAGGAGGAAGGTGAGTTGCCTTTCAATAGCAATACTTTGATCTTCACAACTACAAAAGGTAATTACATCTTTCCAATTTGCATGCAAGACAAAACACAAATTGATAAGTTCACTTCAGAGGTTGACATCGCATTACGGAGCAAATTATTGCCAGAGCAATTCAAAAGCAAACTCAAAATTGCGTTTAATTTTTCAGAGAAAGAAAACGAACTTCTTCTAAATATTTACGGACAAATAAAGGAATTAGACGATGCCGGTGAAAATGGAATCTGGGCACGCTATATAAAAAATGCCTTTGCTCCAGTGTATCTCGGCAGGTTTGATTATGTAATTGGCAATCCACCATGGATAAGATGGGGATATCTTTCAGATGACTACAGAACAAGAACACTCAAGTTGTGGCACAATTATGGTCTCTTTTCCTTAAAGGGCTATGAATCAAGACTTGGTGCAGGTGAAAAAGATTTTTCGATGTTATTCACATACGCCTGTACTGATAATTATCTTAAAGATAAAGGAATTTTAGGATTCATCATTACCATGGAAGTGTTCAAATCTAAAGGTGCAGGAGAAGGATTCAGAAAATTTGTCTTGAAAAACAAAAAGGTACCATTAAAAATTCTTCGTATGGAGGATATGGTAAATTTGAAACCTTTTCAGGCTGCCAACAAAACTTCTATTTTTTTCTTAAGAAAAGGTAAAAAAATAACCTATCCGCTTCCTGTAACTGAATGGAAAAGAAAAAAAGGAGTTGGACGTATCAAACCTGAATGGTCTTTGGATGAGGTCCTAGCGAACAGTACAAGAAAGAATCTGAAAGCCATACCTGTGAATCCTGAAAAGTTTTCTTCATCCTGGCAAACCGCTTCATCTACCGATCTTCAGATGTATACACAAATAAAAGGCAGTAATCCATATAGAGCTTATCGTGGTGCAAGTACTGAACCTTACGGCGTGTTCTGGTTGAAAATCAAAGAGAGTAGACCCGACGGTCTCCTTGTCATAGAGAATATGCCCGAAAAGGGTAAACGTGAGATCAAATCGACCCAAGCTGCAATAGAACCAGATTTAGTTTTTCCTGCAGTAAGCGGTGGCTGTATCGTGAAGTTTGGTGTAAAATCCAATTTTCATGTATTGATATCGCAGAATCCGAGTGAAAGAAAACCCTACACAGAAAATTGGATGCTTGAAAATACGCCATTAACCTACGCATATCTTAAGCAATTCAAGAAAATTTTGCTATCCAGAGGATCTCGTATCGTTAAGGAATTAGCACAAAAAACTGAGTTTTATGCAATGTATGGAATAGGAGAATATACCTTTGCAAAATATAGAGTTGTATGGAAACGCATGGCTTCAAAAATTGTAGCTGTTGTTTTATCCTCTACAAAAACTGAATTTGGAACCAAAATGATAGTATCGACTGACACCACATCCTTTATTCCCATGGAAAACAAACAAGAGGCCCATTATTTGTGTGCAGTTTTAAATTCAGAGATTGTTAACGGTTTTATCAAAAGTTTCTCATCTGCTGGTAGAGGATTTGGTGCTCCGTCAGTTATGCAAAATCTTGCAGTACCTAAATTTAATCCAAAAAACAAAATCCGTCGTAAACTCGCAGAGCTTTCTGAAAAAGCTCATGATTTTGTAAAAAAAGGTAAAGATATAAAAGAAATACAAGATGAAATAAATTCAAATGTTTTGAAATTATGGAATATAAAGTAATCACATCCGGGGACGATAATTATCCACGAAAATTAATTGAGCATCTTGGTGAAGACACACCAAAGGAAATCTGTTATCATGGACTATTGGAACTCCTTGACCACTGGACCATGGCTTTTTTCTGCGCTGATGCTGCTGGCGGTATTGTACTTAATGAAATGAACCAGGTCTTTTTCACAATTCGAGAATATGCAATTAACTATATTGGCTCCTGGCATTCAGTAATGGAAACCGAGGTGTTTAGATTGGGGTTGTATTTTAAACACAATACAGTTACTCTATTCACTGCCAAAGGGTTGGAAAAAGAAACATTTGATTCGTATCTGCTCGACCGATTTTATCCTCCGCTCCATGAGTTTCCGGAAAGAGATGAATATTTCAGACGTGCTAAGGATAAAGAACTACTAATGCTTTCCGCTGTTGCACCAGATGAAACCAAACAGAAACGACGAAATATAATGCAGAGAAACTGGCTTTCCTGTATTCTTAGTAATCTGGTCTTTATACCATATGGACCAAAGGGTTCAAAGACCTACACCACAGCAAAAAAAATTATCAATGCCAAAATTCCTGTCTTTACACTTGAACATTCGATAGCAAATGACCTCCATGAACTTGGAATTCCTGGATTTAATCGCAAAACAGTGCGGGCTCTTTTAGAAAAAATGGGCGCAAAAAAACCTATTGAAAAAGAAAAACCAGAAACAATTACACCAGAACAAATCACTCCATATAAACCATCAGGCAAAAAAATAGTACAAAATGAAATAAAGTTTGTAAAAGAAAAGGATGGACCAGAAGAATAAAGAGCTGGCAAAGATTTTTAATCGCATTGCCGATGCATTAGAATTCCAAGGCGCTAATGTTTTCAAGATTATCGCCTACCGTAAGGCAGCGCGTGTCCTTGATGAACTCAGCCAGGACGTGGAAGTATTGAGCAAAACCAATAAACTCAGCGATTTACCAGGTATCGGTAAGGCGATCGCGGGTAAGATCAATGAATACCTCACCACGGGAAAGATGAAGAAATACGAAGAGGTCACTAAAGATATTCCGGGAACCCTATTCGATATGCTCGACATTCAAAACCTCGGTCCAAAAACACTTGCATTGGCACATAAAAAACTGCGTGTAAAAAACTTAAATGACCTGAAAAAGGCCATTAAAAATGGCCGTCTCGCAAAACTGCCGCAAATGGGCGAAAAAAAAGTTGAAAATATTAAGCAAGGCTTAGACCTGTATGAACGAGCTCATGAGAGACTTTCTATTGCAGTCGCGCAAAATGTAGCACGCGAGATTATTGAATATCTAAAAAAGAATACCGAAATAAAAGATATCTCGGCAGCCGGGTCTTTACGCAGATGGAAAGAAACCGTCGGCGACATTGATATTCTTACTACTGGAAAAAATGGAGCAGAAATTATCAAAATATTCACCAAATTCCCCATGACCGAACGAGTACTTGCTGCCGGTGAAACAAAAAGCTCAATAATTGTTAAAGGCGGAATCCAGGTTGATTTAAGGATTGTTAAACCAAAATCATATGGCGCTGCACTCCAGTATTTTACTGGTTCAAAGGCGCACAATATTAAGCTGCGTAATATTGCCAAGTCAAAGGGATTGAAATTGAGTGAATATGGTGTATTCAAAGGTAAAAAAATGGTTGCCGGTAAGACAGAAAAAGAAGTTTACAAAATCCTTGGTCTGGCATATGTTCCGCCAGAATTGCGTGAAGATCGTGGTGAAGTTGAGCTGGCATTAAAAAATAAGATACCAAAGTTCATTGAAATGAAAGACATCAAAGGTGACTTGCACATGCATTCGACATATTCGGACTCTACAGCTACTATTAGACAACTCACAGATTTTGCCTGGAGATTTAATTATGAATATATCCTAGTAACCGACCATTCACAATCTGCAAAATATGCCCATGGACTGGAACCGAAAAGGTTATATAAACAGTGGAAAGAAATTGATAAAATCAATAAAAGGTCCAAAAAATCAAGAGTATTAAAGGGTGTTGAGGTCGATATTCTGAAAAGTGGTAAACTGGATTATCCTGATAAGATTTTAAAACGATGTGATGTTGTTGTCGCCGCAATTCACCAGGGTTTTACAAAAAATGTAACCGAAAGAATCTGCGCGGCAATGGATAACCCTTATGTGGATATTATTGCTCATCCAACTGGAAGACTCATCTCACAACGAGAGGGGTATGCTATCAACCTCCACAAGGTCATGGAGCACGCAGCTCAAACTGGCACCTGGCTGGAGCTCAATGCCTACCCGGATAGATTAGATTTGAATGATGTATATTTAAAGATTGCAAAGGAGATGGATATAAAAATTTCAATCGGCACTGATGCCCATAGTATCGGGGCTCTTTTATGGATGAAGTTCGGCGTTGCTCAGGCACGCCGCGGTTGGCTTGAAGCAAAGAATGTAGTGAATACCTATTCACTGAAAAAGTTACAAACAATGAGGAAAATAAATAAAAACAGGATTGAATAATTGAAATCTTGTGCCGTTTCAAATAGTTCGTGTTTTATTTTTACACAAACATGTAGAAATTGTAGTGGCAGAGTTTACTCTGCAAATAAAGAAGAATCGAGCAAGCTCGACCACTACATAATTAACAAAATTGAATATTAATAATTTGAAACGGCAACAAGTAACCCAGTTATTTGTTGAGTCTACTTAGTATTTCTTCAGCCGCTGTCGCAACAAATTGATCTTTATGATTGGTCACTTCACGTAAAACTCCCATTGTTTTTTCACTACCTATCTTTGCCAAACTATTGAGGACTGCGCGTTTTGTCGGGTGAAGAAGGTCAGCTTTGAAAATCGGACGTTCGTTCAAAATAGCGACTAATGGTTCAAGCACTGAGTCGTCACCAAAGCGTCCCAGAACCTCAATTATCTCCTGTCTGAACTGCTCTTCTTTGATATCCGGGATGCCCTTACGGGATTTCAACCATCCTGCCACTTGTACAAGCTTATCCAACACATCCTCCTTTTCTAATTGTTTCATCGCGGCAATAACCACCTTATTGTACTTGCTTTGTAGTCCTTTAAGAAGATAGGATTTTATGTTTTCGCGACCAGTTTTCATGAGACTGTCGATGACTGCTAATTGCACCTGCTCTTCGTCGTCATTTATTAACGAACCGATTCTATCAATCACTACACTTGTTTTCATTTCACCCAAGATAAAAACCCCGTTTCTGCGGATGAACCATTCCGATGAGTCGAGAAGCTTCTGGACTTCGGGCACTGCACGCTCACCCATTTTAATGATTACATCGATGATCTTCATTCTCACTGCTCGGTTCTCAGTTTCCTTTAGCGTATCAATAAGTACGGGCATTGAAAACTCAGCCAACGAACTGAGTGCAGCGCGCGCCTCAACAAAAGTCCCAGGATCCCAAAGCAGCGAGACCAGCTCAGGCACATAGTTCTCATCTTTGATCTCACTAATCGTGCGAATCACCATCTTCTTTCTTTCCAACAATGCCGCATCTTTTCTCAATAAGTGCTTGCCGAATTTCTTTGAGATAAATTGCAGCATATCATTTTGCTTCAATGTTTTTGCTTTCAAGTAAATATTTTTGAGTGCGGTGATCACGCTAACAAAAGTCTTCAATTCTGTTTCAGCATCAGCCATTGTGTCAAAGCGATCAACGAGAAGTCTGAGCACATCGTAATTCTCTGATTCAAAAATCTGGTCCTGGAACCCCATGAGATCTTCAACTGCCTTAATACGTTCATCACGTGATGAATCACGCAAACGCGGAAAAATCAATCTCATTTCTTGTTCCATATTTTTACTCATGAATTTATCCGCCGCCTTTTTTCCTTTAACAGTTTTCAACTCACTCATTAAACGTGAAGCGATTTTTTCAAAATCCAATTCTGGCACATTTACTCTTAAGCTAGACAGGATATCAGGCAATCTTGAACCCGTAACATTTTTCAAAATATCAACAATCTCTTGCTCGACCCGAGGTGACCTCTCTTTCGCCTTCACTGAAACGACGTCAATGATGTCCTCATCAGACATTGTCGGTATCAAACTTTTGAAGAGAACAGCTAGTTTCTTGTTCTCGGTGCGATACTTGGTAATATTCTTTTTTATGGTCGGTGATAGAACAGACAGCATTCGCGAAAACACTATTGAGTATTCGTCCCACCGATCTTCACCATACTGGTCGGCAACCATGAGGGCTAATCTCTCAAGACCTGAGACAATTTTCCCTGTCTGCACCTCTATCGGCTCACTGCCACCAATGCCAATCCCCGCCAGGAAACCGCTAAGCTCCTTCACCTTATCGTCGTCACTCATCGCAACCTGGCCCGTCGTCAAAGATTCTAAAAACTGATCCCAATTTATCGACTGTGCTCCAGCATCACCAGTCGATATTACACCCACCTGAAATTTGTTAACTGTAATTCTGGTGATGCCCCGCGCTCTCAGTAAAGCAACGATATCACCATAATCAACGATATCAGCAGGCGTAGCCGCCATTGCACTGAAGAACTCCTGGATATCCTCTTCGCTCTGCTGAACACTAAAGGTTATACTTTGGATACCCAATTGCCTAAATCTGTTCACCAGACTCTTCACCATCGGCAACTGCTTTGAATCAAAGCGTTCTTCCCCAATCATTATTATATCTTCAATGATCACCAAGGAAATCGTCTCCTGCTCTATCGGTACTTCTCTGAGCAATATTCTCAAGTGTTTTACAACTGGCATCAATGAAGGATGCCCCTTTGGATATGTTTTGGATATATTGACACCCAACCCAATCTGTTTGATTAAATCATCAAGGAACTTCATTGAATAATCTGCCATAATTATTTTTGTTTCACCTCATACTCATAAGCCTTCACCGACAAAGCGTCTTGAATAAACTCTCCAACTTCACTAAACCTGAAAAAGGCTTTTGTTGCATCATATAAGTTTTCACAAACAAGCATCGAGTTCTCAGCCGCGTTCTTCTGTAAAATCTGACATTTCTTAAAACCGTTGGTGACAATCAAGTTATCACGTAAATTACTGTATATATTGACCACTGAAACCGGTTCAAGGACCATACCTATTTTCAAACCAACCGGACTCGCCAAGTATTCCTTCTTATTTAGTTCAGCCAATTTCTTGAGCATATCCTCTGCTGCAAAAACCGCCATATGTGCGGCAAAGCCGGATTCTTTGGGAAAACCAAATACACTGACAATTTCATCGCCGATAATTTGATATAATACTCCTTTATATGATTCAATAATTCTTGAAAAAAGCGCGAATACCTCATTGAGAAAAGCCATAACATCTTCGGCAAGCATTGTTTCACTCATTTTTGTAAAACCTGAAAGGTCAGCACGCATAAAGACCATATCGAGTTTTTCCATGGGCAAATAACTGTTTTTATCGAGCAAAGTGCCGCACCAGGGACAGAAGCGTGATGGGTCATCAATTTCTTTACTGCAACCTGGACATTTCATGCTCTATAACTCCAGCAGCTTTACGTATTCAGGTTTACTGATATATGCTTGACGTCGTGTGTCTTTTAGTTTAAGTTTGATATCATCGTGGATGAGCAATGCCTTCCTACCATAATGTCTGGCTTTCTCAAAATCCTCTTCAGCAAAATGCAGCTCAGTCATTCGGAAAAGAGCAGCGGCAATCAAGGGCGGCAGCTTTATCTCCTCAGCGATATCAAGGGCGTTTCGAGCATATTCATCGGCTTTCTCCCTCTTTAACGAAGAGAGTAATCTATAACACTGACATTCAATATCCTGACGACTCAGTTTCTGTGCCGCCTTAAGAGCACTCATGGCAAAATCAATTGCCTTTTGATGGTGCGACTTATAGGAATTAACCATCGCCTTTCTCAAGTTTATTTCAGCAAGCAACTCATCTCTTATGAAAAACGAAAATTTTGCATCAGCGAGTGGGATGTACTCATCTGCTTTTTGAGAATCGCCATTAATTGAATAAATGATTGCAATATCCAATGCTGATTTTACATATGTTTCAACATTATCAATACTGTCAGCGATTTCAAAACATTCTAATAGAGCTTTTTGAGATTGGGCAAGAGCCCAAATTTCAAACATGATCTCCGCGATTTGGTATTTATACTGCAATTGCCAGCGTATATCCTCGTTCGGGATCAAATCACTCAAGCCATAATTAAGATATTCCAGTGCCTGTTCATAATTACCTAAATTATTGTGGAGCTTAGCCATATTGAGCAGACACAATATCTTTCCCTTCTTTATCTTATGCTCCTGGGCTGTTTTCCAACTCATATTATAATAGAAGATGCTCCTCTCATATTCATTTCTTGTTTGATAAAGAAGACCCAAATCCGAATACAGAACAGCGAGGATTTCAGCCATCTCTCCACCACATTTATCAGTCGCACTAAGAAACAATTCTTCGGCTTCGCTGAATCTATTTATAAGGAAAAGCGAGTAACCATAGCGTTCCAGAAAACCAACCTCACTTTCGACGTTTTTGTCAAAACGTGCGTTCTTTAGTCCTTGTTCAGCAATTTTCTCCATTTTTTTGATATCGCCGGTAATCTCGTAGAGGTCGGTCATATTAAGAAAAACCGAACGCATCAAACTACTTGCTAAGGTTGCAGTATCCTTGTCAATTTCGAGCACCCTATTGTAGAACTCCAGTGCCTGCTTAATTGCGTAGAGGTTCTTTGCTTTATCGCCAGCCAATGCAAAATAAGTGGCTGCCTTTCCATGATTTTCACAGGATAAATAATGGTGGGCGATATTTTCATAAAAGGTCGAGAGTTGATTACTATAGAGTTCTTCGAACAATATAGCCACGAGTTTATGTATTTCCCGTCTTTTTCGCACTGGCAACACAGTATAAGCAGCATCTTTAAGAAGGTTATGACGGAATACGTAAATTGGATCCTGACCATTCTTGGAAATAATAATATAGCCCTCTTCAATAAGGTAGTCCAGTTGTTCTCGTAAACCTTCGTATTCTAAAAGACCATGGAGAATACGATAGCTAAAACTATAACCTACTACTGATGCATAGTCAATTATTAAACGATATCTTGAGGGCAGTGAATCAATCGTTGACATCGCGACACCATACAAATCATCGAGAAAGGAAAGGCGCTGATCCTTCTCTAATACCCACCGGCCAGCTACTTTCTTGATAACTTCTGTGCGGCGCGTATTTCGTACAGCTTCGATGGTAAAAAGCGGGTTCCCACCAGCCGACTTATACATAAACTGCACTAAATTCTCCTCTACATCATCAAGGATATGAGTAACCAGATCCTTTACTTCATGAAAAGTCAACGGGGTTAGATTAATTTCTTCAATCGGGGTATCAATGTTTGTAAGGAATTCCTTCGATATGTTAACCAAGAGGAACATAACAGGTTCATCTCTTAGTTCAGAAGTAAGATAGGTCATTAAATACTTCGACATCTCATCCGCCTTATTGAATTCTTCGAAGATAATAACCAATGGATTAGCCCGGCCTTCGAAACGAATAAGGTTTTTCACCGAGTTGTATATCTCCTCATTTATGGAAAGCATCTCATCCTTTTTGATGCGATGTATATCAGTGAGGAATAGATGCTGCAACCCCTTGGCAATTAACGGCGACAGGTGTCTCCGGGCAATACTTTCATCAATCTTCTTGGCTATTGCGACACTACTATCATATTCGGTTATCTCAAAATAGCGAGCCAGCAGAAATTTAAAAGGGAAATAAGGCGATGGCATTTCAACTGAACAGTGAGCTTCAAAATACTTGAAGACTCCATCCTCACTGAGGAACTTCTCAAATTCCTCTTTTAGACGACTCTTGCCAATACCCATCTGACCAGTAATTATACATAACTCGGCTTTGTTTTCTTTAACAGACTGAGCGATTTCGATTAACTTATTTAATTCCCGTTGCCGACCGCAAAATGGGATTTTCTTAGTCACGCCTATTCGTTCTGGTTTTTTCAGCTTTCTAACAAGATAGATATTGACTTTGGCTGCCTTGCCTTTGATACTACGCTCCCCGATATGTTCCGTATCAACATACTCCTTGACTCGACTAAAGGTATGCTCACTCATTAACATTTCATTGGGCGGACACATTTCAGCAATACGGGACGCTGTATTAATTGTATCGCCGATTACTGTAAGGAACGCGGATTCTTCAAGAATATAGCCAAAAAAAGCACGGCCGGTGTTCATCCCTATTGTGAGTTCAACATCTTCGAATAAATCGACTTCTTTTTTGTATTCTAACCACCAATTCCTAATTTCCCACGCACAATTGAGACTCCGTACCGGATCATCTCGGTGCGCTTTAGGCGCACCAAAAATTCCTAATACCCGGTTATCTGGAACAATCCGATTGGATGTCCCCTGGAAACGCATTATGATATCTTCAACATCGAACATGCACTTTCTCAAGGCAATCATTATATCCTGCTCATCCTTCTTATCGATCATGTTCTCCACACCGATGAAGCTGACAAAAAAAACTGAAAGGATGCGCAATTCACCGCCCCAAAATTTCAGGCGGTCAGAGGCAGTTGATTTTTTATCATCAATGGACATACGCGCGC
This sequence comes from Candidatus Stahliibacteriota bacterium, assembly GCA_030609135.1. Taxonomy (GTDB): domain Bacteria; phylum Hydrothermota; class Tepidihabitantia; order SM23-42; family SM23-42; genus JAUVZL01. Next base: position 16,046 of record JAUWCU010000051.1, read on the forward strand.
CGCATGTTGGGCAAAATAATGCCTGCTCAACGCTGTATTTATGGTGGCATAATGAACACTCTTTCATATAAAATCCTTAATGAATGTCCCCCCAATTTTTTACCATAAGTGAACCTTGTAGTAAAATTTCATACCCTAAAGTATAAATAGATTAACTAATTTGTCAAGATTTAAGTCCGCCTAGGCTAAATAACAGTGGTTGACTAAAGAGTGCAATTCGAATATACTTATGTTATGAGAGTCAATCTGAGGGCATATTCACTTGAGCGAATTAAATGCGCTATGGCAGCACGCAATATCGCACCTTACCGTGCTGCCCAAATATTCCAGTGGATCTGGCAAAAGAACGCACAAGATTTCTCGGTAATGACCAACATTTCAAAAACACTAAGGCATGCACTCGCTGAAGAATTCGACATTAGAGGATTAGTTATAGAAAAGATAGCGGGAACAAAAGATGGTGTTCAGAAGTTTTTGTTTAGAACTGAAGATAATTTATATATCGAAACGGTATCCATCCCCGAACAAAAAAGATGGACAATCTGTGTTTCAACTCAGGTTGGCTGCCCATTAAACTGCAGGTTCTGCGCTACTGGATTGATGGACTTCAAACGAAATCTTGGGGCACATGAGATCGTTGATCAAATCCGCCTTGTCCAACAAAGTATCGGTAGTAAAATAACTAATATTGTCTTTATGGGTATGGGTGAACCTTTATTAAATCTCAAACAAGTCACCGAGGCACTTGATATCATCAGTTCGCCGATTGGGCTCAGCATTAGTCAACGACATACGACAATCTCAACCGTAGGAATTATTAAAGGTATCAGAGAGCTCCTTAGATCAACGCTTAAAACAAAGTTGGCAATATCGTTGAATTTTGCCGATGATCAGCTACGCCAAAAGATGATGCCGGTAGCAAAAGGTAATCCCCTCAAAGAACTCATGAGTGTCGCACGCGAGTATTCAATAAAGAAATCTATGGTTACCTTTGAATATGTTTTGATCGACCGTATCAATGATCATTTGGAGGATGCCGAACGTCTATTAAAGCTGGTTAATGGGATACCGTCAAAAATAAATCTTATTACCTACAACCCCTAGTCAGGT
>JAUWCU010000044.1 GCA_030609135.1 Candidatus Stahliibacteriota bacterium
GCGTTCGGAACAAGCTGCGCAATCTCCTAAGTTAAGCAAAGCGTTGAAAAAACATGATGTTGTTCATTCGAGGTATATTGAGATTGCCACGCTCATCCCGTCCATTAGCGGGATTCGCTCGCAATGACAAGAATCGTAAAGCTACAGGAAAACAACATTACCAATGCTTTGCAGAAAGTGGAGAGGACTCAAGACAAATTAGAGTTTTCTGAAACCATAGAGTAGTTTGTGCAACAGAATTGCGTTCTTGTGTTTTTCGCTTAACCCAGCTTAGTAGGCAGCTTCAGACTCGGTCTTTTCCCAAACTTGGGGATCCTGGGCGGTCTCTTTTTCATTAACTTCAGACATTCTTTTACGCCTCTTGTCAGTTGTGGGTCGCGACCTTTAACATAATCCTGCGGTCTATTTTCAACTTCAATATCCGGGTCAGTTCCGTAATTCTCCACATGCCAGCCTACATCAATAAACCAGAAAGAGTACTCTGGTTGGGTAGTCAAACCACCGTCAGACAAGGCATAATACGGAGAAATGCCGATAACGCCACCCCAGGTTCGTTTTCCAATAAGCGGTCCGAGCTTATATAATTTAAAGGCATGGCTGAATATGTCGCCATCTGAGCCGGCATTCTCGTTCGTCAGACAGACGATCGGTCCGAGGACCGATTCTGACGGATAGGGTTCGGGCGGCGACCAGCGTGGAATATCATAGCCGATTCGTTTACGCGTCAGTTTCTCGATCAGAAGTTGCGATACATGACCTCCCCGGTTGAACCTTACGTCGACGATAAGTCCCGGGTATTGAATCTCATTTAGAAAATAGCGATGGAATTCGGCAAAACCCGCCGGTCCCATATCCGGAATATGAACATATCCGATCTTGTTCTTGCCGGCACGGTAAACTTTCTCGCGGTTTATCTCCACCCAGTCACGATAGCGCGCCCCAGCTTCATCCTTAAGAGCTTTTATGGTTACTGTTCTTTTGTTTCTTCCTTTTGAACTTGCAGTGGTTATAGCGATCTCTACACCTGCACAATTGACCAGCATCTCCCCGGGCAATGTTTTTTTGTGGATTCTTTTGCCGTCGATGCTGAACAGGAGATCGCCTTTTTTAATATTCAATCCTGGTGCGAGCAAAGGTGAAGTCTTGGATTGATCCCAGGGGTCGCCTTTGACAATGTTTGTTATGCGATACGCATTGAATTTCCGGTCGTATGCCAAATCAGCGCCAATAAAGCCCTGTCTGTACTGAGGATGTTTTCGGTAGTCGCCACCCCATTCATAGGCGTGTGAAGTACCAAGTTCACCCTGCATTTCCCAGATTAGATCAGAGAATTCTGTGCGTGTACCGAGTCGGTCTAGCAAAGGCAGGTATTTTTTGTACACCTTTTTCCAATCGATCCCTGACATATCCTTGGTCCAGAAATGATCGCGCTGCAAACGCCAGACATCGCCGTACATCTGGCGCCACTCTTTGCGCGGTTCAACAAGTACTTTTATACGCGTTAGATCTAACCACCCGCTCTTTGGTCCGACCGGTTCTTTCGGGAGTTTTTCATCGAGTTTTTCAACGGGTTTTGCGATGCGTAACCGGTTCTGCGCGCGGTATATCAGGATTTCACTGTTCTGGGAGATTTTGAAGTCGACGATGCCTGATGTAATGACCCCTTGTTTTTGTTCCTTTAGATCATAGACATGGAGCGTTGCGTTGGATTTAACCGTATCGCCCAGCCAGTTTTCGATCCCGCCGGTAATCGGTGATTTTGTATACAATACCTTATCCCTGATTGCTGCGATAAGTTCATATTTACCCGGCGGCACCGGAAAAGATATGATCCTGTCTTGGATGCCCGGGATATCGATCTTCAGTCGTTTTATCGGTTTCTTTGGTTGTAACATCTCTTTATCGAAAGCCGGCATGTCAAGTCCCTGGGGAGCGATCTGGGTGTATTTGAACGGTGATGATGTATCTTTGCTTAGGGTTATCAGATATGGTTTGATATTTGCCGGAAAACTAAGTTCGAATTGCATGGTATCGTAAACCGGATCAAAATGCCGGTTAGATAGAAAATAAAGATACTTTCCGTCAGGATCAAATGCCGGTGAAAAATCCTGTAGGACCGTCCTCGTGGCAATATATGTTTTCTTTATCTTCGTATCACATAATTTAATACACGCAGTCCTTTCTGAATTCGGATAACTATAGGCAAGCCAGTTGCCGTCTGGTGACCAGGTTATTCCGTTGATTCGATAATATTTGCTCCGGTCGAGAACTATGCGCTTCTTTGATTTTAAGTTTACAAGGATCAATTCAAAACGATGATTGGTTAGGGCAACCAGTGGTTTGGTTGGTGAAGGTTCAAGTTCGATCGGTCGACCAATATCCAACATGGGAAGGTTTTCTACTTTCTTACTGCCTTTAGTGTGGTGGATTTGCAGAGCATCTTCACCTTTGTCATCAGTGACGACAATTAGGTGTTTTCCATCTGAGAGCCATTGGCTAAGACGGTAACGCGCCCTGGTTGTTTGTCCGGCTTGCATTACTGGACCTTCCCAGTTCGACATTGAAAACACCTTGCCGCGACTCGTTACTGAAACCATCTCACCTTTGGGGTGTATTGAGTAGTTTTCTAAATAATCTGCTGCATTGACAAATTTGCGATTAGTTTGAACACGCGGACTATGGTACTGGATTCTTACTTTCTTTGATTTACCTTGCGCAGCATAGTAGATATATAAGTCACCTCCAGCCTGATATGTGATGTTTTTGCCGTCAGTACTTGCATTTCTCACGTAGAAGTCAGTGTGGATGGTGTGGCGCTGTAGCCCTTTACCACTTGGCAAACATGAGTAGATATTGCCAATACCTTCATGATCACATATGAAATAGATCCTTTTACCAATCCACATCGGTGAGGCGAAATTTCCCTTAAGGTCTATCAACTTGTTAAAATTGCCGTTGCCGCGCGCATCTATCCAGAGTACGCCCGCAGTACCTCCACGATATCTTTTCCAGCGTGCCGGATCAGCGGTGTGCCGACCAATGACAACACTTGAACCAGGACCAAATGAAAACTGGGTAGCTGGTCCAACGCGAATGATTCTCGGTATATCGTTATATTTGCTTACTGAATAGATGTACATCGTTCTTAAATACCACTGTTTAGTATTACTCGCGAAAATGATTCGCTTGCTGTCACGACTCCAGCCAACTACGGTGCAAGTGGTGCCTAAGTAAGTCAACCTTTTTGCAGCTCCACCTCGGGTTGGCATCGAGTATATTTCAGATTGTCCTTCTTCAAAACCGACAAATGCAACATCTTTGCCATCAGGTGAAATCAAAGGGTGGCTTACTTGAGCGAGATTTGAGGTTAACCTTCGTGCCATACCGCCCGTTGCAGGAACTGTCCAGAGATCATCTTCGCAAACAAAGATAATCGTATTTTTATTAATTGTTGAAAAACGATAATAACCTTGCATATAATCTCCTTGTTTGTTTTATTATAATGATAATCACGCCAGATGCAAGTCTTGAGTCCAGAAACTTGGACACATCTTTATCCCTTGATTTTGAATTTATCAAATGAACTCCTCACCTTTACCCCGTGTAATACAATTTACGAATATCGTTTTACAATATTTAAGGTAGCTCGGTTATTTCTATTTCTTTTGCATAAAATCATTCTTTTATTACACAGGGCCTGCCCCGTGTAATACAATTTACGAATATCGTTTTACAATATTTAAGGTAGCTCGGTTATTTCTATTTCCTTTGCATAAAATCATTCTTTTATTACACAGGGTGAATCCTCTGCCTTTTTAAGAATGATTCAATCAATTGTAGTCGCCCGATTTACCCCGTTAGATACATGATGGTTTTAATAGTGCGGAGTTTCGACGGAGACAGTTATCTAACGGGGTGAATCGGGCAATGTCTGATAAATCAGACAACTACAGCGCGGAGAGGAAAGTAACCAAATTAATACACCCTCTCCCTTTTTAAGAGAGAGGGATGGGTGAGGGTTTCCTAAAATGTCTCTTAAACAATGTGTCCAAGTTTCTGTTGAGTCACCTTGCTTTTTGTCTTGACATATTATTTATTTAGAATAGACTAATATAAGGAGGTATGATGAAAATATGGGTTTGTTTTGTTTTACCGCTGATTATTATTGGCTGTGCTGGTCAGGGCGCGATTGAGTTCGGCATTAATGATAACGCGCTCTTTGACGGCACCCTCGGTGATATCAGTATGACCGTTACGAGAATTGAGATGCCTGAAGGTGATGTATACACAATGGTCTGGGAAGGTGCAAAAGAGGTGATTGTTGGCATTCGGGTTTCTGATTTCGTAAGTATTACTGACCGTTATATTGAGGTAACGCCAGGTTCGTATCAGAACATCAGGCTGACCGTTGAATCAGTGCGCTATATACAGGATAGCAACAGTGTTCTACTTATTGATACATCATACCAGTTTATTGCCACTGCATTCTCGGCACTTTCCGTCGAAGAGAATTTCGATCAAGAATTTGTTATTGGTATTATGAGCACAGCATGGTTTGATATTGACTCGTTGAAAATCAGGGAAGGCTACGAGGCGTTTCAAGGAGCATCGCTTAAGATTAATTATTAATCTTAATGATCAAACAGATCATCAGATTCAAAACAGTAGTATCGACACAAGATACAGCAAAGAGATTTGTAAGTCGAAATAAAGAGCTGGCGATTTCCTCTTTACATCAGAAAAAAGGTCGCGGTAGACAGGGCCGGACATGGTATTCACCAGCCGGGGGATTATATGTTTCACTTTTGCTTTTTCCAGGTACTCAGCTGAGTTCGATCCCCATGTTGGCATCTCTGACCGTGGTGAAGGTTCTGGAAGATTATGGTTTTTCCAGGATATCAATACACTGGCCCAATGATGTCCTGCTCAATCAGAAAAAAGTATCAGGTATCATATGTGAGCAGTTCAAGGATGCAATTATCTGCGGGATAGGTTTGAATGTCAATAATGATGACTTTTCACCGAGATTAGAAAATGCTACATCTCTCAAGATCAATGCAGGAAAGACTTTTGATATCGACGAGATACTCAGTCATTTTATTGGCAAATTCAATCCGCTGTACAACGAGTTGCAGAGTTTGGGAATGAAGGTGAAGGAGGTATTGAATTACATCGATGGTATTGGCGAACCAGTTGAAGTGGTTACGTCCAAGGGCGTTATCAGGGGTTCGGTGTATGATATTGATGATGATTGGGCGCTTTTATTGAGAGATGAAACCGGGATGATCAGGAAGTTCTATTACGGTGATGTCCGCAAGTTGAGATGGTAGCCGCTTTTGACATTGGTAATTCAAACATCCATCTTGGTGTGTATCGCGGTGGGCGTCTTGTGAAAAGAACAGTATCTCCGATACATGGTAAACATATTGAGTGTGATCTAATGAAGATGCTGGACAGAAAAAAAATTACTGGTGCCGCTATTGCTTCGGTTAAACCCAGGATTACACCAAAAGTAGTGCGTTTTCTCAAAGACCAATACAAAATAGAACCAGTCATTGTTTCCTCAAAAGTAGATTGTCATTTGAAATTTGACTATCGCAAGCCAACGACGCTTGGTGCAGACCGTATTGCTAATGCAGTCGGCGGTTTGGCGCGGTATAAAAGAAATATGCTCATCGTGAGTTTTGGAACGGCGACGACCCTTGATATTGTTTTACAGGACGGTCATTACTTGGGTGGACTTATCACACCAGGTGTGGGTTTACTCTTGGATGGGCTTACAAGCCGAACCGCACTTTTGCAAAAAGTTGTTCTTCAAACACCCCGTAGGTTCATCGGTCAAAGTACAAAAGAGTGCATTCAGTCAGGTGTTGTCAACGGTGCGGTAATGATGATCCAAGGGCTTATCCAGGGAGTAAGGCGGGAATGTATGAAGAGATTACTATGTGTTGCGACTGGAGGCTGGGGTCAGTTTATGGCAAAGAAGGTTAAGCAAATCGCTTGTTTTGATCAAGATCTTACTACCTTTGGAGTTTTCAAAATATATGAATACAACGCATGACATTAAACGTACCAGGAAAATAACATCGTCTTCTCCAAAGGAGACTATGGATCTCGGTAAGGAACTCGCTGGCGAGCTGAAACCAGGGGATATCATCTGTCTGTACGGCGAATTAGGGAGCGGCAAGACTGTTTTTGTAAAGGGTGTATGTATGGGTTTGGGTGTTGAGGAAGAGGTTACCAGTTCAAGCTTTGTTATTGCAACTGAATATGAAGGGAGAATGCCGGTTGTTCATATCGACCTCTACCGTCTTGACAAGCAAGCATTGGATATGTTACTGATCGATGAGTATTTCATTGAGGATGGTATTACCGTGATTGAATGGGCGGATCGACTCGATGCAAAATCGATCGCTGGTATCTATGTAAAGATTGTCATAGATAAGCAGAAAAAACGGGAGCTGACAATTGAAGATATTAGGGATTGAAACATCATCGACTGTTTTTTCTTTGTCAGTGTATGAAGATAAGAGACTGCTTTGTGAAATTAAGAGGAGTCGTCAGCCGCATACCGGGTCTCGGGATGCCGGGCTGTTTACTGAAGCAAGGCAACTTATCGGTGAATTCAACAAAGGAGAGATCACCGCGCTTGCGGTGAGCATTGGACCGGGGATGTTTACGTCGTTGAGGGTTGGCCTTAGTTTAGCTAAAGGGTTAGCTTTGGCAAAAGGGATCCCTCTGGTTGCGGTAAATACACTCGATGTCATCGGCATCCCATTATCGTTTACAAAAGAACCTGTCATTGCCGTAATCAATGCATTCCATCAGGAAATATATGCTGCCGTATATGAACGGGGTAAAAGAACGAGCGCGTATAAACTTACAACACCTGATATGGTTCTTGACCATATTGAAGGCAGTGCAATAATCGCTGGTTCTGGTGTTGATGTATTCAGGAAAAAAGGCTTGGCGATTAATAGCGAGAAGCTGATTTTCTTGGAAGAAGATTTTGTTTTGCCTTCTGCAGTAAAAGTTGTGAGCATAGCGTTACCGAGAATCAAGGCGAAGGAATTTGACGACATTGAAGTACTTGAACCTTTTTATATAAAGAAAACCGATGCCGAGAGAAATTACAATAAGACCAATGCACCTTGATGACATAGACAAGGTCTATGCATTAGAGGTAGAGCTTTTCCCAAACCCTTGGCCCAGATCTTTTTTCGAACATGATTTGGTGGCGAAAAAAACTATTGCATTTATCATAGAATGCGAGGAGAAAAAAATGATAGGGTATTCGTTGGCATCGTGTCATGATGGGAAGTTCCACATAACGAATATTGCGGTAACTAAAGAGTGTCAGCGCAAAGGGTTTGGGACTGAATTAGTGCACCGGCTTGAAAGGATCGCGCTTGATCGAGGTTGTACTTATGCCTATCTTGAGGTCAGGACTGATAACATTGCGGCGATCAAGATGTATGAAGGTCTTGGTTATGCTATTGCACGCCGGCACAAATTATATTATATTAATGGTGACGACGCCTATGTCATGGAGAAGGAGCTAAGATGAATATAATCCTTATGTTTGCACTTATTACCGGTGTGAACCTTTACTATGTGAAAGATTCCCCGGATTTGCTGGTCAGGATAACTTCGGAAAGCCAGGTTGAGAACCTTACTCTGTACTACAGTTTCTCAGGGACTGACTGGGATTCCGTGGTTGTAGAACGGAAAGGTGAGTTATTTGAAACCATATTGAAGTCACCCGACATAGAGCTTTTAAAGGTCATCGGCCTTTATTTTACATACGCTAACGGTGAAACTGATAATAATAATGGCGGATTATACCTGTATGAATTGAGTATATACCCGCATATCCTCATGCCTTTTTCCCTTGAAGATTTTGAGGTCATGGTCGGGCAGGCAAGAAAAAAGATACTATCTCACACTCATATCAGCGAAGCGGTCAGGTTACTTAGTTATGTGGGAGATATGCTGCAAGTAGTTCCGTATATCAAGGATGGACAGAGTGAATCAGATAGGAATAGTTTGCTCATTGAAGTTGAGGACCTGAAGAGTAAAATCAGCCGATAAAATGAGTCCTTTATGAAATGCCCGAAGTGTGGTTTAAAAAACCCCAAAGATGCCAGGTTCTGCAATCAGTGTGGTGCTCAACTCCATGTTGTCACACGCCGCAGAGATAGGGGGCAGCGAAGACGTGTCGCGGTGCTTTTCGCAGATATTTCGGGTTTTACGCCACTTTCAGAAAGCCTGGACCCCGAGGAAGTCAGGGATTTAATAGACGCTTGTTTGCAGCGTTTAGCTGGGGTAATCTATAAATATGAGGGGTACATTGATAAATTCATCGGCGATTGTATTATGGCGCTTTTTGGTGCCCCGGTTGCTCATGAAGATGATCCACTGCGCTCCGTCATCTCGGCACTCGAACTTCAGAAAGAAATAAAAGAGTTTAACAAAGAAAAGACATTAGATTTCTTTCTTTCCATCGGTATTAATTACGGATTAGTTGCCACCGGCGACCTTGGTCGACCTGGCGAGTATACAGTGATGGGTGATGTTGTAAATCTGGCGCAACGTCTCCAATACGCAGCTCCAAAAGGTCGAATCTATACGAGCGAATCAGTCTATAAACATACCTCAGAAGAGGTAACATTCAAGAAGTTGAAGAGGATAAAAGTCAAGGGTAAGAAAGTATCAGTCCTTGTTTATGAACCACAATCGATCCAGCGGCAGTATTCATTGCGTCGGATAAAAGAGTTGCCCTTGGTTGGTCGTGGTCAGGAGTTGGATAAACTCCTCAGTTTGTATTTAAAAACCGAATCTGGTTCTGGTCAGATCGTGTCGATCATTGGCGAAGCCGGAATAGGTAAATCAAAGTTGACATATGAATTTAAGAAGCAGCTGACAAAAGATACCTTTGTTATTGAGGGAAGGGGCATTCAATATCTGAGTTCAGCTTCTTATCTTGTTTTACAGGACATTCTGAAAAACCTTTTAGGTATCGAGGAAATTCGTACAAAAGAGAAAGCGGCGCACGAGGTCGATAAATTCATTAAGGCAACCCACTTTTCCTCGCTCACAAAGATTGTGCCGTTTCTAAAATACTTCCTGGGTCTACCTTTGAGTCCTGGTGATCACAGCCGTTTTACATCGATGCAACCAAAAGATCGAATTAGAATGATAAATGAAGCGCTACACACCTTATTGCTGCGTATCTCGAACATAAAACCACTTGTTATCATATTTGAAGACTGCCATTGGATTGACCAGGAGACGATTGACTTTATGCACTGGCTGGCAAAAGATATTGGCAACAAAAAGATGATGATAATCAGTTTGTTTCGTCCGGAATTCAATACAGGTAAGAAAACGCAGCGTTTAATTTACTTCACGCAACTTGATCTAAAACCATTGAATCAGGATGACACAATCACATTACTGTATGGTGTGCTTCGCTGCAAGAATATCGAGGATAAGCTGGTTAGACTGTTAATGAAAAAATCAGGTCGGGTGCCATTTTACATCCATGAACTCGCCAATAACCTTTTAAATAATGATATAATATATATTGAAGAAAGTACGGCAAAGCTGCGACGTGGCAAAGAATCAGCTGTTCCACGCACGCTTGATGAATTGGTCATGGCAAAGGTGGACAAGCTCGATGTTGAGCAAAGAGCAATTGTTGATATCGCCTCGGTTATCGGCGACGAGTTCTCAGTCAAGTTGCTTAATACGATGTTTGAATTAGGTAAAAGACTGAAAGACGATCTATTTATGCTGGCTCAAAAAGGTATTGTCCAGCTCCTGCAAACTGTAAAAGGTGCACCAACGAGTGAGGAGAAATACACTTTTGGTCACTCGCTCATGAAGGAAGCAGTCTATCAATCTCTGCTAATGAAAACAAGAAAAGAGTACCACCGGCAAATCGGTTTTGCAGTTGAACAAGTCTATGCTCATGATTTAAGTGAATACTTTGACGTGCTGGCAAATCATTTCTTGATTGCTGGTGAAAATGTCAAGGCGGTGCAATATCTGGAAAAGGCGGCAGACCGCAAGAAAGAGCTCTATGTAAATGAAGAAGCCATTGATTTCTATCACAAGGCAATCAAGCTCATTGATAAAGACAATTATAAAAAAACCGCTGATATGTATGAAAAGCTCGGTCAGATCTACGAGCTCGTTGGACAGTACGATAAGGCAAGAAGTGCCTATGCTGCAATGGCTGAGAGTGGGAAAAAGGATGTTTTGACACGGGCACGTTCTTTCATTGCAGTGACCAAGGTGTTTATCGGTCAAGGGCTATTTGACCAAGCCATAGCCATGCTCAACAAAGCCGAACGAGCACTGAAGACGATTAGAGTATCTAATAGTAATGCGAAGATTGAGCGAGCTAATATATTACGACTTAAATGTTGGATTTACCGAATAAAAGGTAAGATGGATGTAGCTGAGAAAAAGGGCTTGGAGGCAATTTCCATAGCCAAGAAAGTGAAGAGTAAGAAAGCGTGGGAGCATAATAAAGAACTGAAGCTTACGTTAGTACTTGCCCATGCGACCCTCGCTATTGTTTATTCTTTCTTGGGCGAATATGAAAAAGCCGTGCAGTTGTTGGAACAGGCATTGCTTATTGCAGAAGACCTCGGTGAACGCCGTGCCATTGGCGGTGTCTACAATGATTTAGGCACCATATACTGCACCCAAGGTAAATTTGATCAGGCAATAGATGCCTTTGCCATGAAATTGAAGATAAGCCAGGAATTAGGCGACAAGGGCGGTATTGGCATTGCATACTGTAATCTGGGTAATGTTTATGAGAACAAAGGAGAATATGAAAAAGCGAGTGAACTGCTAAAGAACTACTTGAGAATCAATGAAGAGCTTGGTAGTAAACAGGGTATCGGCATTGCCTACTGTAATTTGGCGGTTGTTTATCAACATTCCTGTGAGTATGGCAAAGCAGTAAAGGCGCTTGAAGATGCGTTGAAGATCAGCGAAGAGCTTGGTGATAATAGAATGATTACGCTTGCTTTGCAGACTCTCGGTGAAATATACGTGAGCAGGCTTGAGCATAAGAAAGCGATTCCATTATTCCAAAAAGCTTTAAACATAAGCAAGAAAGCCGGTGACAAATGGCTCATTGGTACTACTTCGCGCCAGCTTAGTGCGATTTATATAAAGATGAATGAACTTACACGGGCTGAAAAGTTCCTGAATACTGCCAAAGAAATTTTTGAGAACATCGGCAATAAAAGGTTTCTTAGTGCAATCTACAATACGTTCTCTACGTTGAGAATAAAACAGAATCGATTGGATGATGCACTTGATGCAGCCAATACGGCGGTTGATATTGAAAAAGAGATTGGCTCAACCGATATACATATCATAACCCTCATTAATCTGGGGATAATATACAGTAAAGAAAGTCGTTTGAAGTCCTTTCAGAAATCGAAGAAGTACTTTAGCCAAGCGCTCAGTTTTGCCAGGGAATTCGGCAATAAGAAATTGTTGGCTGATTGCTATTTTGAATATGCACGTACTTTCCGGGTATTGGGGAGTAAACAGGATAAAAACACCGCGCGTAAAAATATCGACAAGGCGTTGAAGATCTACAAAGAAATCGATCTCAAAGCGCGCGTGAAAGAGATCGAGAAAATAATGAACTTAAGAAAATAGGATGTTCAGAAGTTCTGATCCTCTTATTACTCAGAGCCCTAAATAGTTTAATCAAATACTGCCGAATGTATGTTGTCATTTTTCTGGATTCCCTGGTTCCTCTGATCAAGCTTGTCCTCTGACTTGATCAGGGGATCAGAGGACAGGCTTGCCAGGAAATGACATAGGAAATCTCGTATCAGGCTACAGGGAACTATCAAATTAAACTATTTAATGTTCTCCGTAATAGCTCCATAGCTTCCAAATGTTATAGATGCAGGATCCTTACTCCGTTTTTTTTATCAGTCTATCTATTCTTGGCACACTATCCCTGATTGTCTTGTGTTCGGCAAACCATTCAAGTATTGTCTGGTATGTATCCTTATCAGTCATTGTGTAGTCTATATTCTTGCCCAAGAAACGTTGTGCCCGCTCAGCAAGATAATCCTCGGTGGCGACTGTGTATTTCTTATTTGGCTTGAGCGTTGTGTGTGTAATCTTGAAAGCTGAGTCTTTGAACACGTATTTGACTGTGAAACCAGAAATATAGCACCTCCAGTTTTCAGATTGGTTCAGGTTATATTCCAGCATCTTTACTAATTCTTCACCCGATACTTTGAACTGACAGACCTTATTTCGGTAATGGCTATCATAGATGTCTTCAAGATAAATATTGCTTGAGATAATATCATTTCGGATTCCACTACGGCTAATCAGGGCGAGGTCTGCACCAGCAGCATCTTTGATCACATCTGCTTTCCAGCAGCCAACAAGGGGATCTTCACCCTGTCTTGTCAATTCAATTTCAGTATTGCCGATAAGGTGTTTGTCCGGGATATAGGTCTCAAATACCCTATTTCCTAATTCAACGTTCCAGGAAACATCAGTGCTGTCTGCGGATTGCGTACAGATAAGTTCGTTTACATGTTCAGTGAATCCCTCATAAACTACCGCACCATTGATAATCAACGTGGTTTCGTGTTCAGGGTTCAAATAGTGCTTAGGTGGAAAGACACTCATTTTTGATATGTTGCTGGTGTTTATCTTCATTATGTTACCATACTTGACTTCGGCAGTGAGCTGTGCGAGTTGTCCCCAATTCTGCAAATCAGTTATCGCGATCCAATACCACTTGCCATCTCTTGGTAATTCAGCAGCACCAAAGATTTTTCTGGGCACAATATCCTTTGCTTCTTCGGATTTTTTGATCAATATTGACTGGTTTGATATAAAGATATTGCCATCTTCTGATCCGATATAGAAGGCGCCATCTGAATATTCTATTGACTTGGGTTTCCTTATTATTGGAGGGATCAGGTAGTACTGGTATTTTTTGAGGTTTTCTGTTTTAGCGATATAATATAGATTGTCTTTCTCAATAAGGAGATATAAAGAATCTTCTTTCACCACGATATCAGCTAGTCTATCATAATCAAGATTCACCTTTTTGGTTCGTTTGCCATCAAAGCTAAAAAGGAGTGTTTTTGCCTGGGGGACGAGTTGTCGGTCTTTATTCAAATAATCAATATATTCACCAAAGAGCCCTGGTATATATAGTTTGTTTTTGAATACAAATGGGTTGGCTACATAGCAGAGTTTATCTTTGGGGATGATGTTTTCGCAGCGCCATTTTTTGCTGTCATATGCAAGGACATCACATTGACCAAAAATATCATTGGAAAGTACGAGATATTCATTGTCTGAAGAATAGCTACGAGATAATGCTCCATGATATCTTATAGGGATGTCTTCTTTGGTCAAACCACTATAGGCAAAAGGGAATGCGTACAACTTATCTTTGTACACGATAAGAGCCTGTATGCGGTAAACACTGTTGTCCTCGCTCGGTGTTGCGTATGAGAGAGTCCAGGTTTTGCCAGTATCTGCTGAACAGAATATGCCCCCAAAGTAAAATTCAATATGCTTGCCGATATTACCAAGACTTCCTGTACTGACAAACAATTTTTCGTCATATGATGCAAGGTGATTGACGTGGATGCCATTCGGGATTGTTCTATGTTTTATCCAGCCGGTATCTGACAGGATATAGAAATTACCAAAATCCCAGTTTTCAGTGGCATCTATGCCCGGGATCATCAGTGTATTATCAATAAGCTGGTAATAATATATCGCTTCATCAGCTACAGTAAAATTAGAAACAAACTTCTCATTGTCTAAGTCATAGTATATAATATCAGTGGGACCAGTATTGACAACCGCATCACCATGGCCAAGATACAGTTTCTTGTTGTGGAATATAAGGTCATGTATGGGCCATGCTGCTTGTTGTTTTTTTGCAGTAGGAAAACCGATCGATTCCAATTCCAAAAGGTAACACGGTGACAAAAGTTTCTGTCCGGCCAGAAAAAGATTCGGTAAAATAAAAATTAGCACAAGCCAAGACTTAAGATATTTCATTTTTCCTCCTGTGTGAGTATATGTGTTGAAGAGGTGGAGTCAAGCCCGTTAATTAAAAAGCTATCGATAGTCCAATTCTTACCTTTCTTGGTGCAGTATAGGCATTGGTCGAGTCTTCCATGTCTGCCGCGAAAGCGTAGAATGCTTCTGCTTGCTCCTCGCGGGTGAGTAGTCCATCATGATTCTTATCCGCCGGAGGTACGTAAAATCGCCTGTTATGAAAATCATATTCGAATGGGAAACACAGGGTATCGATAAGTCCTAAAGACACTAGTGGCGAATGTTCGCTAATTTTATATATGGTATTGAACACATTGATTATTTCCAGGTTGGCACTTAACAATACCTTACCTAATCTGAATGATTTTGTAATAACGCAGTCAAATTGTTTCTGGAACTCATGTTTTAATACATTACGCTCTTCAGTTTGACCTTCGGCACCAGGTGGCGTATATGGAAAACCAACACCCAGATAACCGAAAAGATAGATTTTTGTCTGTAATGGAAGATTCGTAATACCTTGGATAAATATCCTGTGGCGCTGGTCAAAATCCAGATAATATTCTTCTGCATAATATGTTAAAGTATCGTAGCTTTCCAGCCAATCATACAGATCATAGACTTCTTCTGCATAGGAACTCGTGCCGCGCGCCCATGACAGCGTATAAGATATTTTGCCGGTGAATAATGAATTCGTAAATTCCAGAATCGCCTCACATCCTTTAATATTGGCTATCTCGATATTTTGGTAGCGCACATAATCTCTGGGATAACCTAATACGAATCGAGTACCAATGAGGTTAGATATATCCTTGTAAAATATATTGAGCGTCGTGCTTAGATTGCGGTGCACCTGTCCTTGCAATCCGATTTCATAGGCTATGGTTTTTTCCGGACCAAGGTCAGGATTACCAACCAAAGGCAACCATCTATAAAGATGGTATGGTAATGGGATGAGATTATAATACTGGTACACATGATCATAGAGCGGCGGTTGAGTGTACTTCCCCACATTGCTTCGGAAAAGGAATTTTTCGGTGACCATGACTGAAAATGCACAACGCGGGGAAATAACTGTTTCAGGATCACTATCTGGGATGCCGGTTTCAAAATGATCGATTCTGCAGCCGATTTTTGCATAGGCGCTTCTGATATCTATGTTATCTTGGAAAAATAGAGAATACTCTTTGGGATGGAAATGATATTGATCGATAAGCCGACCCGTATCAAGGGCATGTATATATCTATGCGGTACAAAGTGAATGAAATTTTCTAAATCAAGATACGTATATTCGACCCCTGCTTTTATTTCATGATATTTATGAGCCTGAATATTCGTGCTGAAATTTGCTTTCCAGACCTGCGATGATTTATCCTGATATTCAGGACCCTCGCCTTCGACTATAGGATAGTCATACAGCCGCAGTACGGGTGGTCCGTAATAAAACCAGTTGGCGCCAAATGGATTCAGCGTACTGAATGCCGGGTATTTCAGTAAATGGTAATCCCTAAAAGCAAAGTCATCAAAAATACCATACTCGCTTTTTTCCTTTGCCCCGAACATTGTCTTTGAACATAACCTGCTAAGGGTGATATTAAAGAGTTTGCGCTAATCCGGCAAAAAATTTAAGCTTAGAACCTGAAGGTCGCCTTTTCTTAAATCTGAGCGGTAGTGGTCAAGATTGTATTTCCATTTTGTGTCATAATGATCAAACTGGACCCTTGATTTTACACCAGTGAACCCTAATTTCAGTTTTCCTGATGGGATAAAAATCCATTTGCCGTACAATGTATAATCATATCGCTGTTTATGCGGCATAATCTGAAGCCTTGGATTCCAGTCATCAGTACTCATCACATCAAAAGATAGCAGTCCCTTAAATTTCCGTGAAACCGGAATATGTACTGAGAACTGGTAATTTTGATACCCAAAACTATAGCAATCAAACATACTGGTTTCTGTTTTGCCGTAGAAATTAGTTTTAAAGTGATTTGAAGGATATTCAGTTATTAAATTAATGACACCCGACATTGCCCTGCCGTATTCAGCATCAAATCCGCCGGGTAAGAATATTATCTCATCAATAATGCCCTTTGATATATTGATTGCCGGGGCACCAGTCTGAGGGTCGATGATCGATACATTATCAATTAGATAAAGAACTTCGGTTGCCCGTCCACCGCGTACATGCAAGGCAGTATCAAGCCGGGCAACTGATGGTTGGAATTGAATCAAATGGGTTGTATAATCAATAGGAAGCGCAGCTATTTCTTCTTTTTTAACAATATAGGTCGTGCTAGTCCAATCCTTTTCCACAAAAGGCGTCTTGTAGATTATCGTGATTGGTTCAACCTCAATGGGTGATTGTTTGAGATTTACCTTCAGCCGAGCGGTCTGGTTTATCTCAACTGCAACGTTTTCAATCAATTGTGTTTCGTAACCAATACAGGAAACCTCAATAGTATATGTGTTTGGTAGTACATTAAGCATGAAAAAAGAGCCCTCTTCATCCGTTGCCGTACCTGATTCTGTTTCGAGTATTATTACACTGGCATAAGGGATCGGTTCCTTTGTTGCCTCATCGATGACAACGCCTTGGACCTTGCCGGTTAGCTCACCAAATAGACATAGGACCAAGAATATATTTGTCATTTTACCCCTCTTTCTATGAAATTATAGTAAATATACTGATATTGTCAAGGCTCTGAGGTCCATATTGATACTTGACATGTACTCCATTTTGAGTACAATTGTACTCAAAATGGAGTACAAATAATGTTAATGAGCCTATATATCACAAAATCAAAAATCAGACAAGATCTGTTTGCGCTTTACTTCACCAACCCAACTCAAAAATACTACCTAAGAGAACTGCAGCGCATTTTGGGTTATTCTGCTGGTAGTATTCGTCGAGAACTTTTAAAATTCCAAAAAGATGGCTTATTTGGTACACAAAAGGTCGGTAATCTGCTTTACTATTCCTTGAACACCAAGCATCCGCTTTTTAATGAGCTGAAAGCTATTGTTTCAAAGACGGTAGGAATTGAGGGCAGTCTAAGGAGTTCCCTATTGACCATCAAAGGAATAAAATTTGCATTCATATATGGATCTTTCGCCGCGAAGCGCGAAAAAGGCACGAGCGATATAGACCTCATGATAATAGGTGATCCAGATACATCTATATTGAATGAAAAAATCACTGAATTGGAAGAGAAACTGAAGCGAGACATAAATCCAACGGTCTATGCTTTAAAGGAATATAGAGCCAGAAAAAGATCCAAGAGTGGTTTCATTACGGACTTGTTAAGAAATCCAAAAATCATGTTGATAGGTGAAGAAAATGATTTATGAAGATTCAAAAGAGAATCTTTTAAAACAGGGGTTGATCAAAAGATGTCCTGTAGACTGGAAAGCTGTCAATAATCTTATTAAAAGGGCTTATACTGACCTGAAAACTGCTGAGCGAAATATTTCTGATGACGAAGAATGTGCTTACAACTACGCCTATAATGCTATGTTGCGTTCAGGGTTGGCTTTGATGTTCAGTACAGGATTCAGACCTGAGATTAAAGATAAGCATCTAACTATTGTAAAATTTGCCAGCTTAATATTAGGGATAAAATTCAGAAAGATTATCAATGATTATGATTTCATGCGGAGAAAAAGACATCGCTTCGTTTATGAACCTGATATTCCCTGTTCGGGAAAAGAGGCATCAGATGCATTAAGAACCGCAAAGAAATTCGTAGACACGATCAGCAAAATGATAAAGACGAAAAATCCGTAAATCTGTTTAGATTTATAGCACTATATGAATTCACTTTGTCACAAATAGACTTGCCTTCAGTTCACTATGCACTTCATGGTGAGCGAGCCGAAGGCAAGTCGAACACCTCCTCGGGCAGGATTCGAACCTGCAACCCTCCGGTTACATTGCCCTCTGATTTTCATCAGAGAATGGACTATCTCATTCCCGACACCGAGTAATTATCGGTATTACGGGATCGGGCGCTTCCCTTCCGCAATAAGCGAAAAGTACTTCCTTACGGAATAGTCTCTGCACCTTCCCTGCATTTTCAGAATACAGAGCTTGGCTCAGGATTACCATATTCCGACGTTAGTTGGAACTTAGGCTTCCCTGAATTCACCCGATTTTCCAACCACGATTTCTCGTGGAAGCTGCATTTTATTACAGCCGGATGCTCTACCGTTGAGCTACCGAGGAATCTATAAATTATATTAACTTTGAAGTAATTGTCAATGAGTCGATGCGCTTGTGATATTACCAAGCAGGAATGTTAATAGTTATTACGAAGCGGAAATGTTAATCTTTTGCAGTTGCGGAGAAGTGGTTTTTGCGGTAATCTTTTCAAAAAAAGAGGATATCACAGATGAAAGGGAGAAGGCTCGGAGCACAGGCTACCCTTCAAATACTTTCAGGATAAACTCCAGACAGCCGAAAGGCTGGCTGAAGTCCGCTTGTCCTGAGCTAAGTCGAAGGGAGCACCGAGGTCGCTGGCGGATGGGCGAGCCTTGCGATGGTTATTGAGTCATTTGTTCAAATTTCTTTCCCTTGATTTAGTGATAATAGTAAGTATAGTAATCATAATGATAATAGGCAAAGTAAGGGCAAAAGAGATATGAAAAAGCTACCAAAGTTTTTAAAGAAGTATTTTTGGGATGTAGAATTCAAAGAGATATATCTACGAAAACGTAGAGTGTATGTTTTAAAGCGCATTTTAGAATATGGCGACGAATAGGCCGTTGCGTGGATGCGGAAGAATTTCAAGAAGCCGGAAATAAGGAATCTTCTGACTAATTATCGAGGGTACTCTCTAAAAAGCGCTAATTTCTGGGCATTTTTATTAGATATCCCGAAAGAGGAGGTGTTATGTATGAAAAAACCCTCATCAAAGGCACAAAAGAGAATCTGGCCCTATTAGGACGTTCGGGTATTCAAAAAAGTCCTTTTAAGCAATATATGCCAAGTGGATGTTTTTAGTCCTTGACATTTTGAAAATAGTCATTGTAATTACAGCATATGAGGATGTGTTTTTCTGAAACAATACTGAAATGATATTCAGCACAAGGTTCAGGCCAGGCCTAATCCTCTTCCGTACTCACTCCGTCATTCTGGTAATTCTCGGAGTGACGGAGTATCCTTTTTAGATACGTTGGGATAAAAGATTTTTTATTTTGCGGTACAGTCTCGGTTTTGATTGAGGAAAGTGCCATGTATAGAAGAGGTTATTGTGATAT
>JAUWCU010000033.1 GCA_030609135.1 Candidatus Stahliibacteriota bacterium
GTTTAGTTTTTCCTAAAAATGATATAAAAAACGTAGCAATTATTGTAGCGGTGCGATTCATCGCACAAATTTTCGGATATTTTTATTATGTCGGATAAATCCGACCGCTACAATTTAGGAAAAACTTACCTATTACCTTAATCACTTAATAACTTAATTACTGCTTTTACGTTAACGCCTTATAGCTTTCTTTATCAAGAGATACCAGGACCTTAATGAGTTTGTCTAAGCCATGGCTCCCACTTTCCAAATACGACTGTGCTAAGAGTTCTCTGAAGCGCAGGAGCTCATACCGTACAAGGTTTGTTTCGGTAACATCAATTGTGAGATCAAGGAGCTCAAATGCTCGCTCGAAAGCCATTAAAACCTCATCCCGGTCTCCCCTCTGCACAAGGTTCTTTGCACGGTTGAGTTCATTGGCAATCATGAGTAGTTGCTTTCCGCGACCAAATGTTTTCCACTTCTCTACAGTTAGGTTTTTGTGCAACTTTAATCTATACATACGGGACAAATCATTCGGGAATCAATTTGTGTACGATTTCGGCAATTCTGTATCGCAGGTCTGGATTCTCGACTTCCATGCTTTGATTACCCATGGATGGACGGATATTTATGAGTGCAGTATATTCTATCCAACCTCTTTTTCCTTTATCCAGAAAAAGATTTATGCCCCATAGGTGCTCTTGTTCACTGCGCTCCTGCAGCAACAAATTCAGGAGATCTGCATGCAGCTCACCATTGATCGCCATTATTTTCTTATCGACATCCACAACTGCTTTAATCATCGTTTTGAAGAAGCAATTGTAGTTCTGCAGGATTGTAGATTTCTTGGTTGGATAATCAATTAGTTTCATTGTGAGTAGAAAGTCCCGCTGAATTTCATTCTACGGGATAAATAGGACGAAGTGCGTAGTATAAGGAAAACCTGGATTCCCTGGTCAAGCCAGAGAATGACACTGAGAGACTGGATTCCCTGGAGACAGAAAGCAACGGAGACTGGGAGAAACGGGGAAACGGAGCACTGGATTCCCTGGATCCAGGACACGGAGAAACGGTGAAACGGAGAACACATTCTGTTGAAGACACGATACTCTGAAGACACATTTCATTGCAGATACATTTCATTGAAGACACACTTGGTTGAAGACATGTCGCTTTGCTCTTGGTTCTTGGAACTTGGGATTTGGTTCTTGTGGTTTGTGTGGTTCAATGTCCATATCAGGTTTTAATATTTGCGATCATATCACTAATCTTATCAAGAATTTCCTGATAGTTTTTGTTTAGTAGGCCGGCAATTCTCGGGTCGAGAAAATTATAGTCAAGCGCCTCCTGGATTAAATTCAGAGTTGCCGTTGCCTTTTCTGTTGCTTGATTGAGTTTCTCGATATGAATATTTCTTGTGTTTCTGTTTTGCCATGCATCTGATAGCCGTGAACATACGTTGCCAGAAGCTTGTATTAGTTTTGACCTTATCGACTCAGAACCACCATGAGGAAAAGCACGGGATAATTCAAAGATGTGCAATGCCACCTGGGTTGCCATAGAATATACATTCTGTGCGATTAAAAGATTTATTGTTCTATTTTCCATTTTCTAATGGATATCGTATTTTGTCATATAATAATGTTATTATAGTCCTTGTGAGGGAGAAGTCAAGAAAATTAAGAAACGGCACTGCCGTGCGGGATTGGTCGCTCTCTCGACAAAGCTCAAGACAGATTCGCAACGGTTATGCTTCACTAGCGTGAACGGTTATGGCTCTTGCGAGCGGTTTCTAATGAACGAATTGACTTCTAAAAGCAGTTATTAAGTAACTAAGTTATTGAGCTATTAAAAACGTATCGTCCGTTTAATTCGTTATTATCGTTTTTTTACGAGTACGAAAAACGAATTATCCCGTCCGAAGGACGAGGATCCACGAGAATCGGGACGAATACGATATTCTCCGTTACTCCGACACTGTCTATTCAGTTCTTTTTGTGTAGTCGCTCAATTTATTGAGCAGCCTGATGAATCAGGCGACTACAGCGCCTTCATTCAGTATATCTTCCCGTTCGAAGAACTCATAACCGTCCAAAGGACCCATTACCGTGCTGAAAGCACCTTTACCGTGCATAACCACTTCATTCTCCCAGTCACCGTTTCTCCCATGCTCCGTTTCTCCAATATCGTCTCTACGAAACGTACGTGTAGCTGTTTTGTAGTTTGGTGTTTTCACTGAAGTGTTTCATGACAAATTGTCCGCAATTGCTGCCTATGAGGTTTTCTTCGTTCTCACCAATGCTAATGAGTGTACGAAAGCCACGGTTGTGAAGTTCATCAACTACTTCGTAATGTTTATCCAAATCTATTGAGGAAATGTGCGATTGAAGTTGATTTTCTACGGCACTGTAGGTGGGGTTAACAGGCGTCAATTTGATTATGAAATGATCCGGTTCAAAAATCTTCTGCATGACATCCGGGTTTAGAGTCATACCCTGAACAAGCGCGAAATTCAAGGTGATTTTTCTATCGCCTTTGTTAAACCACTTCTCGCCATATTTGGAAATTTGTGACAGTGTCCATTTGGGCATGGGCATTAATCTATCGCGTTCTGCTTCATCCGTGGAATGAAGCGAGAACTGAAGTTGGAATCTGCCGTCATTATATTGCGTATTTTTGATATCAAGTAAACGGTCAAAGAAACTACCTGCCTTGACAGGCGCGATCGTCGAAACACACGGCATCAAACCTGGAGCTTCATAGCGCTTTTTTAGGTGCTCCAGAACCTCCAAGACATCTCTGTTAAACGAAGGTTCTCCCATTCGTGCAAACTGAACTTTGAATTTATGTACGGGGATTTTGAAATCCGGATATCTTCGTGATATTATAAAGTCCAACTGTTCAAACATTTGGTCAGCCGAACACCTGCCCTTGAATCCGCCACCGGCATCGCACATGATACACTTAACTGAACAACCGAAAGAAGTGGATATGATTAAAACCCATTTTTCGTTTCTTGGTATTGGCGGCTGCAAGGACTCAACAAATTCAGCGATTCGGTTATCGCCAAAATCAGCGATATATACCTTAGCTAAATCATCCTTGCCAATTTGGTTAATGACGTTCACTGACGTGATTTAGATTAACTTAGATATTTCAACCAGTCTTGAACTGGAGCGGACCGAGGTATGAAGTCTTTTTGATCGTCCGATTTGTAGACATCTTTAAGATAGAGACTGACTGCCTCTCTGATATTTCTTTCTGCCTCTTTGATCATCCTGCCTTGGGAGGCCACATTCAATTCAAGACATAACGCCGAATATAAGTCCCCTTCTCTTTCTATTAGGATATGTAAGTCTAGCATTATACTACTCCTTTTTCTTTAATTATAGCGCAAATTCCACTAAGGTCAAGAATAAACAGTTATCAAGTAACCAAGTCATTCAGTAATTACTAAAGAAACCATTAAATAGTTTAATCAAATACTACTCAATGTATGTCGTCATTTTCATGGATTCCCCGATCAAGTCGGGGAATGACCCCGATATAATAGCTTTGCCATTATACGGGACAGGCAGTGAGTTATGAGGGTGCGGGATGGAATTCGAGTCTGATAAATCAGACTTATGGCTACGGAGTGCAGTAGCTTGCTACTGCATGCAACGGCAAGCCGTTGCACTCCATTTACTCTCTCCGCCGGAATCTCTCATCTTCTTATCCTCAAAACTTCCCAACTTCTAAACTTCACTAAATCACCGTTTCTTCCATTCTCCGTTTCTATTTGTTCCCGTACGGGAGTGCTATTTCTTCGTGTCTACTGCGTGTATTTCTGTAGTATCTTATTGAACTCTTCTTCTCGTTCAACGAGGACTTTTCGCGACTTACTACCCTGGAACGGCTCAATTAAATCTGCTGCCTCGAGCTGATCAATAATCCTGCCGGCACGTGCGTAACCAATACCGAGCCGGCGCTGCAAAAGTGAAACTGAAGCCACCTGGTGTCTGAACACGAGCTTTGCGCCTTCAATGAAAAGGGGATCAACCTCGATGTTTTCTTCTTGCACTATCTTTTCAATCTTGACGTGTTCTTCGCCGAGTTTAGGGTAGTAACCATTTTGGATAATTTCATCGATTTTTTCGACCGGCATCATATTGGAGAGTGCGCGTCGTTTTTCATCAAATGCCGGGTCTTTGGTATTTACGAATGCGGTCCATAGTTCCTCTTCAATTATTGCATTCGTGATTTTGTTTACCTCTCCTTCAAGGTCCTTTAATAATTCCAATAAATACATACGAGCAATAAGATTACTAATACCGCTAATTTCTTCAGTTGATATGTAGGCACCGTGTAAGCGAACCGGGGTGCCTTTGCCAGGTGGCAAGAAGAGCATATCACCTCTTCCGAGTAAGGATTCAGCACCGTTCATGTCGAGTATGGTTCGGGAATCAGTCTTCGAGGCAACTTGGAAAGCAATACGGCACGGGAAATTTGCTTTTATCAAACCAGTAATAACATCTACTGAAGGTCGCTGGGTTGCTAGAATCAGATGGATGCCGACGGCTCTCGACATTTGGGCTAACCTTGTTATGTTTTCCTCAATTTCGTTTGCTGCAGTGAGCATCAAGTCAGCAAGTTCATCGACGATGACGAGGATATAGGGTTTTGTTTCTTCGTTCTTTTTCCTCATCTTTTTATTGTAGCCATCGATATCTCTGACGCCTTCACGAGCAAAATCGCGATACCTGATCTCCATGATTTTAACTAGTTTCTCAAGCTGGGTAATTGCATGCTTAGGTTGTGTGACTGCACGGCGCAAAAGATGTGGGATTGGATTGTACATTGGTAGTTCAAGACGTTTTGGGTCAATCATGAGGAACCGGATCTCTTTGTAGGTAGAATGATAGAGCAGACTGAGGATAATTGTATTAATACAAACGCTCTTTCCAGAACCAGTAGTGCCGGCAATGAGCATGTGGGGCATTTGTGAGATGTCGTCGATAACAGGTTGACCAATAATGTCCTCGCCGAGCACAATGCCCAAAGGTGATGGGTTATCTTGGAATTCACTGCTAATGATACCTTTTTTCAAACAGACCAGGCTGCGTTTACGATTCGGAACTTCAATGCCTACTGCGGATTTGCCAGGTATCGGTGCGACAACCCTTATGCGCGTTGCTTTCAGCGCCAGAGCCAGGTCCTTACCGAGGTTGGCTATGCGGCTAACCTTGATGCCTGGCGCTGGTTCAAACTCGAAGCGCGAGATAACCGGTCCTGATTCGACATTGACGACCTTTCCTTGAACATCGAATTCAGCAAGGCGGTTTACTAAAACAGTGGCTTCTGTTTCCAAAGCCTTTTTATCCAGCTCGTAGTCTTCTGATGATTCTTGAAGGATCTCCAAATATGCCGTTTTGAAGTCTATTTTTAGTGGCGGCTCGGTTATTTTCGTACTGGTTGACGGTTTGTCTTCTTCTTTTGGTTTTGTTTCCTTTTTTGGTTTTTTTGCTTTTTTCGGTTTTTCCTTTATGAATATCTCATCTCTTGGTTTTCGTTTAGGAAAGATGCTTTTCTTGACTATCATAAATAAGACGATTACTATACCGAAACCAAGGATAAGGTACGTGCCAAGTCGACCAAAGTAGTTGATGAGAAATGTGTTAACTATATAGCCGAATGTACCACCCGCACCGATGTTGTTCACACTCAGTTTTAAGAACAGAGCAAATATCGCATCGACTATTACACCTATCGGCACAACATATAATAAAACAGTCGTAATCCTTTTTTCAGGTTTAAAGAGGAACACAAAGCCGAGATAGGCAAGGATACACGGGATAATGAAGAAATAGAAACCGACAAGCCAGAACGTCCAGGCTGATGAGTAAAAGCCAAACAACCCGCCCAAATTTTTGAACCTCTCCAATGGGTTTATAAGGTATGAAATCTGTGATATTACAAAGAGTATGCACAAAAGGAAGAATATGATGCCCGAGAGCTTACGTTTTTTTGGAGGGTCGAGTTCTTTGGCAATGAACAAAAGAACACCAATGGCAACAATGAGTAGTGCTATTGGAACAATTGTGTTTGCCATGTTAAATTCTACACATAATTCTAAAATTGTCAACGACTTGGAGCGAAGCTCTCCCGCTTTGCGGGATCCACGATTTTCCTATATATTACAATCCAAAATGATAAATCGGGACAAGCTTCAAGAACCAAGTTCCAAGAGCCAAGAAGCAAGTTCCAAGAGCCAAGCTCCAAGAACCAAGTTCCAAGAGCCAAGCTCCAAGAACCAAGTTCCAAGAGCCAAGCTCCAAGAACCAAGTTCCAAGCTCCAAAGACTGGAACCGTATTCGTAATATTGGATTATAACGAATACGACTTACGAGAGACGAGTACGATATTCTCCGTTTCACCGTTTCTCCCATTCTCCGTTTCTGTTTGTTTCCCGTTCGAAGAACTCATAACCGTCCGAAGGACCATTACCGCCCCGCACTTTGCATAAGTGCGGTGGCCAATACCGCTAAACTCTGTTTAGCCATCTGCCTTGACTTTATCATAGACCTTTGATATAATATTGCACATAAACAAGGAGGTTATAATGAAGAAGTTATTTGTTTTGGTTGTTGGTTTTGTTTATCACTGAATAATATGGCAGACGTTTATTTTCTGGATATGACAAAAAGCTATAGGAAGAACTCAGTCCAGATGTTGGAAAAACTCATTGAGGTTTCTGAAGGATTGAAGATCATTGACAAAGGTACAGTATGTGCGGTTAAGTTACATGTCGGAGAGCAGGGGAATGTGAATTTTGTCAAACCAGTCTACGTGAAGAAATTAGTTGACATGATCAGCAAAGCAGGTGGTGCTCCATTTTTGACTGATACAACAACGCTTTATTCGGGTCAGCGGCACCGGGCTGATTTACATATTGCACTCGCCCGCGAGCACGGCTTTGATTTTGCTCCGTTCATTGTAGCTGATGGATTGTGCGGTGATGATTATGTGGAAATCGACGGTTCCAAAATCGCCAGTCTTTTTAATCGTATTGATACGATGGTCTGCGTTTCACACTTCAAAGGTCATCTTAATTGCGGTTTTGGTGGCGCCTTGAAGAATTTAGGTATGGGATGTGCATCAAAAGGCGGTAAATTAGAAATGCATTCTAAGTCCAAACCGCATATTGATTTGGATAAATGCACGCGTTGCAAAAGGTGCCTTGAGTATTGTCTTTACGATGCGATAGAAGAAAAAAGTGGTGATATAATAATCGACCAGAACGTATGCACGGGCTGTTGCGGTTGTATGTCAATATGTTCGGATCGAGCAATTAGATTCAATTGGGATGCTGCATCATCAGATATCCAAAAAGGTATTGCAAAATATGCTGCTAATGCAGTAAAAGGTAAGAAAACTTTTTATGTAAATTTTCTCATTGACATTACTCCAAACTGCGATTGTTTTCATACCAATGAACCGGTGATTGCTCCAGACGTCGGTATTCTTGCTTCGTTTGATCCAGTGAGTTTGGATAAAGCGTGCTATGATCTTATTAAGGAGCCAATAGATAATTTGCATCCTGATGTCGATTCTCAGGTGCAGATAAAATTTGCTGAGAAATACAAGGCAGGGGAGAGTAGTTATGAAATCAAGGGCATCTAATCTGCAAAAGAAGATCGATCGACTCGAAACGTTAATTCATACATCGATGCTCTTTTCTTCAATACTCGATATAGACGATCTGCTTGATATCGTACTGAGAAAGGCTGAAGAGGTCATGGATGCTGAAGCATCGTCAGTTTTTAGAATTGACGAAGAAACAAATGAGCTGTATTTTGTGATTGCGCGTGGTACCAGAGGCAAAGAGGCAAAAGAAATCAGAGTTCCAATAGGCAAAGGCATTGTTGGTTGGACTGCTCAACACGGCAAGTCCCTTCTCGTCGCTGATGTCAGTAAGGATCCACGGTGGTTCAAAGGTGTCGACAAAAAATCTAAATTTGTCACCCGCTCGATAATGGCAGTGCCCTTGATTTCAAAGGGTAAGGTCATCGGTGTTGCTGAGGTGCTTAACAAGCGCGGCAACAGAAAATTTAATAAGACTGACCTTGAACTGTTTGAATCATTAGGTCACCAGATTGCCATCGCCATTGAAAACGCGTCGCTATATAAAGAACTCGATGAGCTGTTCCTTTCTTCGATCCGGGCGATTGTTGAAGCGGTTGATGCAAAGGATCCATATACGCGCGGTCATTCGGCTCGTGTTGTGGAATACTCGTTGATAATCGGTGAAGCACTGGAGTTTGATAAGGAGCGATTAAAAAAACTTGAGGTTTCTGCGATCCTCCATGATGTGGGGAAAATCGGGATTCCAGATCGCATCTTGGGGAAGCCAGGTAAGTTGACTCTTGAAGAGTACAATTATATGAAACGCCATCCTGAGCTGGGCAGTTCAATAATCGAACCGATTGCTGAGCTGAAAGAACTGATTCCGAATATCCTTCACCATCATGAACGGTATGATGGCAAGGGTTATCCAAAGGGTTTACGCGGTAGGAAGATACCTTTGTTTGCGCGGATTATCGGTATTGCTGATTCTTTTGATGCGATGACAACAGATCGACCTTATCGCAAACGCAAGACTGTTAAAACTGCAATGCGTGAACTAACCAATAATAGTGGTACCCAATTCGATACTAAACTGGTCTCGGTTTTCTTGAACGAGGTTCAGGATAACAACACTATTCAAAACCGTATTGAAAAGTAAGGTTAAACCCGCAATACTCATCGCTTGTTT
The DNA here is from genome assembly GCA_030609135.1 of Candidatus Stahliibacteriota bacterium. Classification (GTDB taxonomy): domain Bacteria; phylum Hydrothermota; class Tepidihabitantia; order SM23-42; family SM23-42; genus JAUVZL01. The sequence continues at coordinate 8,777 of JAUWCU010000033.1, forward strand.
GGCGGTTATTGTGGTCTATTTACTTTGTCTATTCAGTCCATTGTGGTTGCCTTTTGAAAGAAAGGTATATGATCTCAAACATCAATGGCATGTTCCTGAACAAAGGGTCGAGCATATTGTTATTGTTGATATTGATGAAAAGAGCCTGGAGAAATTAGGTAGATATCAGAACTGGCCAAGGGTGTATTTTGCCGAGGTTATTGATTATCTTGACAATGCCAAAGTAGTGGGTTTAGATATTCTCTTTGCTGAACCAGATACCCTGCCGATTCAAGTTCGCCAGTTTTTCGACAAACCGAGTTTTGACACCTTGCTTGAAAATGCCCTGAAAAGGAATAGCAGAGTTGTTTTAGTTTCTGATTTAGAAACTAAACCGATATTCACCAAGTACAACCGTACTGGTTATGGTTACATATTCGCGGATAAAGATGGTGTTATAAGAAGAGGGTTTTATTCCTTGTTTGGGGAAAAAACCTTTGCCGCGGAAATAAGCGATATGGTCAACACCGCATCAAGACACGATAGATTCCTTATACGCTTCTTTAGTGAAAGTTCATTCAGAAGGATATCTTTTTCTGATATTTATCTAAAAAGAGTACCCAAAGAATATTTCTTGGAAAAGATTGTCTTGATCGGTGGTACAGCACCGGGTTTATTTGACTATCATGCAATACCTTTTGAAAGGCATTTTCCTGGTATACTCATCCAGGCAAACATAGTAAATAACTTTATTAATAACCTAAAGGTGCATGAAATTTCATACGTTTATGGATTAATCGCAAGTATTATTTTCTGTTTCATTATTAGCTTATTTTTTATAGGCAAACCCGCGCGCATTTATATTATTGTATGTATAATTCTTTATGCATTGCTAACCGCCGGTTCTTTTATCCTTTTTGGTTCTGGCTACCAGTTCGGTATTGTGCGACCTTGCTATGCGATGATTCTGACTATCGTTTTTACCTTGATGTACCGCTATCAGTTTGAAGAACGCGAGAAAAGAAAAATCAAAACTATTTTCTCGCGGTACTATTCGCGCGACCTGGTTGAGAAATTAGTCAATAATCCACCAAAACTTGGTGGCGAAAAAGCCAACTGCACGATCCTCTTTGCAGATATCCGTAATTTCACACCTTATGCTGAAAAAACCAACCCAGAGCAGGTGGGTCGTCAATTGAATGCCTTTTTGGACGAAATGGTCCAGTCGATCTTTGCTTATCAGGGGAGTGTTGATAAATTCATTGGTGATTGTGTCATGGCAGTATTCGGTTCACCAGTGCAGTTAAGGAATCACGCTTTAAATGCCTGTCTTGCCGCGGTTGAAATGTTGCAAAAGGCTAAGAACCTTGGTTTCAAAATAGGCATTGGTATTAATTCCGGCGATGTGATAAGCGGTAATTTTGGCTCACCAATGCGTATGGAATACACAGTTATTGGTGACCCGGTTAACCTTGCATCAAGACTTGAAGGTGTTACCAAACAGTTTGACTGCAGCATTGTGATGGGACCTAATACCTATGCTCTGGCTATGACTGATCCCACCGAGTACTTACAATTCAAGGAACTCGGTAAAGTAAAAGTAAAGGGCAAAGAGGCAGAAATCACCGTCTATACTGTAACAGCGACTATACACTAATAGTCAAGTTCCAAGAACCAAGTTCCAAGTTCCAAGAACCAAGTTCCAAGAACCAAGTTCCAAGAACCAAGTTCCAAGAACCAAGTTCCAAGAACCAAGTTCCAAGTTCCAAGAACCAAGTTCCAAGTTCCAAGAACCAAGTTCCAAACTCTTAAAAGCAAGTATCGGAGTAATGGAGAATGAAATGGTTATGAACGGTAAAGGTGCTTTCAGCACGGTAATGGGTCCTTCGGACGGTTATGAGTTCTTCGAACGGGAAGATATACTGAATGAAGAAAATTAGGAGTTTCAGGGATCTACTAAGGAAACCATTAAATAGTTTAATCAAATACTGCTCAATGTATGTCGTCATTCCGCACCTGATGCGGAATCCAGTCTTTTGTATTTCCTTATTTTCCTGGATTCCCTGGTTCTCCTGATCAAGTCAGAGGACAGGCTTGCCAGGGAATGACAGAAGAAACTCTGTAGCAAGCTATGGAGAACTATTAAATTATCCGTTCATCTTGTTCTGTTCCCTCTCAGATATCTGAGGGTTTTAGAAAATCTTCGCTAAAGGAGAAGCATCGTTTTTATAGAATCGCGGCTACTTCTGATGATGAAACGGAAAACCATTTAGTTGAGGCAAAAAATAATAATTATATAGTAAATAAAACCTATAAATCTTATTTGAATCGCGTTATCCAGGTTCGTATTCTTTTATCGCGGCTTATGAAATCAATCCGTTCATTAGAAACCGCTCGCAAGAGCCATAACCGTTCACGTTAGTGAACCATAACCGCCCCGCACTTTATCAAAAGTGCGGTGGCCAGTCCCGCACGGCAGTGCCGTGTTTCCATTCTTGACACTTGAATAATACTGAATAGACTGTGATAAATGAAAGACCAGAACGTTTGCACGCCTTTTTGTTTCTTCGATACCCCGATACTCCGTTACTCCGTTTCATATAAGAATCTCTCTTGTAGTCGCCCGATTCATCGGGCAATGTCTGATAAATCCCGCAATCCTATTTATCGTATTATCATACGAAGCGGGATAAATCAGACAACTACAGGGCTCTACGTTCTACTTCCTACGCTCTACTCCTTAATCTGTGTAATCTGTTTTTCAATCACTGCTTGCCCCGTCAGATGTCAATCATTCGGGGTAATCGTATGATTTGGTACAAATCATGAAGATTGACATAGGGATTTACTATGGTCCGATCGACCTCCTGGTTTATTTAGTCCGTAAGAAAGAGGTTGTTATTTTCGACATACCCATTGCTCAAATCGCTGAAGAATATCTTGATTATATAAGAAAAATCGAGCGCGATGACCTTGAAGATGCCGCCGATTTCCTTTTAATGGCAGCGATTCTCATAAGATTAAAGATGCGTTCATTATTACCGCGTACTCCAGCAGATGAAGAAGAGGTAAAGCCGATTACCCTTATGCAAATCGTGGAAGAATACAAGAAATACAGAGAATTAGCAAAAGCCTTCGGTTTAATGGAAGCAGAAACGAGCAAGCAGTATCCAAGGATTAGCCAGGAAGACCCACCCCTTGAAGAAGCTGATATTACAAATTTGGTCTTGGCTTTCCGTCGTCTCAAGCCACCGGAAGAAGAAAGTGTTGTTTATGAGCGTCAGGAAATACCGATTCAAGTTATCCTTGAGGAGATAAGGACTCTCCTTGCGAAAGAAGAGAGGATAGATTTTCTTGATTTTCTGCGAAAGAAAAACGATATCACCATTGCGGTTGCTTATTTTTTTGGTATGCTTGAAATTGTGAAAAGGGGCTACGCGCGCGTGGAACAAAAAGAGGTATACGGGAATATATATGTAACCCGAGGAGAAAATCCATGATTTTTCTCTTGCCGCTTATGTTCATTGTACCTGAGGATTCAAATTGTCAGGATCTACTCGATAAGCAGCTTGCACACTATTTCGTGGATTGGGAAATGTCCTTTGATTCAGTGCCGGGTGGTATGCGTACGTCCCAGGGGTGTCTTGATTTACGCAACTGGTATATCGATCTCAACACAAAATTCGAAGTATCGTTTTGCAAAGTAATGGGACTTAGATACCGAAATGAATATTTCAGTTATTACGATAATCATTTCAAGAACCATAGATTTGAACCGTATTTTCAAATTCGTGACAATCTGAGGTTTCTTTTTACCGTAACAACGCACTATTACAAAGGTGAGGATGAATTAGGCATCGGTTTTTTTATTGGCAAGGACTATCTTAATTACCTTGAACTATTTGTCATCGCTGAAGATTTCGACCGTAATTTTTCCTTGCAACACGTGCCGCCAACCAGGGACAAGATTACTTATTGGCAGCATCCGATCAAACTCGTTGCCAAATTAAACAAATACTGGAAAACCGGTCACCTCGCATTACAAGCCAATGTATCGAACCGCTATCTGCTTCAATCTAATGAAATGGATTTTGTAGACATTCCTTATTTCCAGGAAAAGGCTTTACACCGGTACTTTTACGGGCGGGCGTGGCAGGACATCGGTAAGTTCCGAATAGGCGGGATTTGTGATTTAAGGCAAGCTGAATTCTTCTGCCAGGACACCGCAAGTGAGTTTAGCAATGACAAGTATGAAATAGTCGTTGAACCAGCGATTTCTTTCAGGATCTCTGACAAATGGATCCCTAACCTTTACTTCACCTATAATTACAAAACGCACAATGACTTATTGGATTCTCGCGACTCGGGTACGGATAGCCTTTTCAATTACCAACGGGATGTGTATGCCTACTTGCTCGATATTGAATTCCGGCCCGGTGGTAACTTTGTCTGGCACGCCGGTATACAGCGTGAATTCTATTACAATAATCAGGGTCGGGAATATACGGAAAGACGTTTACTCCTTGGCTTTGAATATCGGTACAAGAATGTCTGGTTTTATTTTGTCGAAGCGATGGAAGGGGATTTTCCAACCCCAAAATGGATGCATAATCATACGTATATTCAGTTAATGGTCAGGTTCTGACAGGATGAAAAAGGATTGCTTGTTGATTTTGGTAGATAGTGGCACGGCGGTAAAAAAACTGCCGGTAACCAAAGGTCGGTTTATAATCGGCAGGGCAGATGATGCTGATCTGGTAGTAAGCAGTAAGGATGTTTCCCGGCGTCACGCGGCGGTTATTTGCGACGGTTTTAATTTCTCAATTGAAGACCTTGATAGTACAAACGGTACATTTGTCAATGGGAAGAGGATTACAAAGAAGTCTTTAGAGATAGGTGATGAAATTTCAATTGGCGATTACAAGATATTTCTCGACGATGGCTCAGGAAGTTTTTCATGTGCAGAAGCAACGCAGATTGGTCGGAAAGGTGCCGAGACTGTTATACTCGAAAAAAGGTTTTCTACACTGAGGCAGAAACTGCAAGATGACGGCTTGAAAGAAGAATTCCGCACGATTGAGGACGTCGTGAAAAAGAGCCGAAAAAAACTATCTACAATGGCAAATGAGGATAAACTTACCGGGTTGTATAGCCGGCAGTACTTTGACAGGATATCCAGAGCCGAGTTCAGTCAGGCAAAGAAGACCAGGAGGGACTTATCCATTCTATTTATTGATATTGATCATTTTAAAAGAGTGAATGATACATATGGCCATGAAAAAGGTGATGTGGCGCTACGCGTAATTGCTAAGTTGATTGGCGCTTCCTGTCGTAAGAGTGATTTCGTGGCGCGCTATGGAGGTGAAGAGATAGTTGTAATACTGCCTGATACGATTTCCCGTGATGCTATCCAAGTAGGCAGCGATATTAATGCGGTTATTGCCAGGCAGTCAAAAAAACTTCTGGGGTTTCAAATCACCGTTAGTATTGGCGTGGCAACGTACCCAAATGACGGCACAACCCTGAAGCAAGTACTCAAGAATGCTGACAAGGCTTTGTACCGGGCAAAAGATGCCGGAAGAAACCGCGTCTGGAAATTCGATGAAGAAAGAGATTAGATATATAGGCAATTACAAAATCCTCGATATCATCGGCAAGGGCGGTATGGCAAAGATATATACCGCGATCCATATACCGCTCAATCGGGTTGTGGTCATAAAAGAGATGGGTCGAACTGAATCGCGCCGCCGCTTTAAGCAAGAAGCATTGATGTCTTCTTCTTTGGAACACCCCAATATAGTACCTACCTACGATTACTTTAGCATTGGTCAATCATTCTACTTGGTCTTGCAGTATATTGAAGGTTTGAATCTGGCTGAGATAATCGAGCACATCGCACCACTCCACCCTCAGATTGCCGCACTTATTATCCATGAGGTTTGTCTGGCAATCCGACATGCCCATGACAGCAACATTTTACACCGGGACATTAAGCCAACAAATATTTTGATTTCTCAAAAGGGCGAGGTGAAAATTTCGGATTTTGGTGTTGCACGCGGTGAAGATTCACCCCACTTGACTTCAACCGGTACGGTTGTTGGTACGCCGTTTTATATGTCGCCAGAACAAGCTGAAGGCAAGGAGCTGACCCTTCAGTCTGACATCTATTCATTGGGGATTGTGCTTTACGAGATGCTTACTGGCAAGAAACCTTTTTCAGGAGGCAGTTCCCAGGCGGTTGCAGCAAAAGTAATACGTTCAAAATACCCGAACCCGTTGTTTAAAGATCCGCACCATAGCTGGCGCCTATCGCGAATCATTAAAAAAGCAATGAAGAAAAGTCTTAGGAGAAGATATCAGACGGTTGATCAGATGTGCCGCGACCTTGAAAAATTCATCGGTTGGAAAAGCATCGTAAAGAAAGAAAAACACTTGTGCAGCTTATGTCAGGAAGTTGACCAGATAAAACAGATAACAACCGTGGTAAGAAAGCCTGGTAAGAAGAAAAGGAGAAAGAAAAAGAAGAGCAAAGTTTTTTACCTTTATTTCTTTTTGATCATCACCCTCGCGGCTCTTATTTACTACCTTATTAGGTTATTACGATCGTAAAGCAGTAACTAAGTAATTAAGTAATTAAGGAAATTGTAGTCGCCCGATTTACCCCGTTAGATACATGGTGGTTTTAATAGTGCGGAGTTTCGACGGAGACAGTTATCTAACGGGGTGAATCGGGCATTGTCTGATAAATCAGACAACTACTACGCCTTACGCTCTTACGCCCTACGCTCTTTTTGGTCTTGACATCTGCTCAAATCTTAATTACAATGATTTTATGATTAAGAAAGAACAGTTAGAACAAACAAAATTGTTTGGTGAACTAAAGGCTTATGTGTTGAATTTCTACAAGGCGCTTGTGCGTTTGCTCAGTGATCGTCTCAGAAAAATGAACAACTATTTACGTGAAACCTTTGTTCGCCCATTTTTGAATCCCAAGGGGATTGGAATAGACCCCTCGACTTGCTCGGGATGGAAATGAGCCCGCCACAAAACATGTCGGGCTGGAAGATAGCACTGCGTGCTGGAACAGTTGGAATTCCTTAGTATGAGATTTGTATTCTCGCCTACGTACCGGGTAGATATTGGTGTTCATGTTTTTCCCACTCAGAAATACTATCTGGTGCACGATAAACTCAAAAATGAAGGAATAATCACCGTAAACAATGTACTTGTGCCTGAAAAACCATCATCTAATGAATTGCTGAAAATAATCGAACAGGAATATCTTGATGACCTGCTTAAGCAGCGTTTGACCGCCAGAACCCTGCCATCTGAAATGCCGGTAAATGAAGCGATTATTAGTGCACAGATCCTGTTTTGTGGCGGTTCATATCTTGCGGCAAAACTTGCAAAAAATTGCGGTGCTTGTTTTCACATTGGCGGCGGGTTTCACCATGCTTTCCAGAGTCATGCTGAAGGTTTCTGTTATCTCAACGATGTTGTTTTTGCTGCGGCTATGATGCTTGAACAAGGGGTCGATAAAATTGCGGTGGTGGACTGTGATTTGCATCAAGGTAACGGCACCGCAAAGTTCTTTGAAAACGAAAAGAGAGTTTTTACATTTTCTATTCATCAAGAACAACTCTATCCTCAAAAAGAGAAGTCAGATATAGATATCGGACTTGATATCGGAACCGGCGATGACGAATATCTGCAAAAACTCGGGACTGCACTGGATATCGTCTACAATGATTTTCAACCTAATTTGGTTATTTATGTTGCTGGTGCTGATCCTTATATGCTTGATCAACTGGGGAGTCTGAGACTGACACTTGAGGGTTTGAAGAAACGAGATGAGCTGGTCGTCAAACGTGCACGCGCCAGGGGAATATCTATCATTTCAGTACTGGCTGGTGGTTATGCAGAAGATATTAATGACACCGTGGAAATTCATTGTAATACAGCGCGAGTAATGGCGGAGACATTTCCGGAATGAAATGGTTATGAACGGTAAAGGTGCTTTCAGCACGGTAATGGGTCCTTCGGACGGTTATGAGTTCTTCGAACGGGAACAAACAGAAACGGAGAATGGGTGAGACGGAGAAACAAAGCATGGGAGAAACGGTGGAACGAAGACAAGGATACTGTAGTTGTCTGATTTATCAGACATTGCCCGATTCACCCCGTTAGATAACTGTCTCCGTCGAAACTCCGCACTATTAAAACCACCATGTATCTAACGGGGTAAATCGGGCGACTACGATTTTCTCAATTACCTAATAACTCAGTTACTTAATTACTGAATAACTTATAACGAGGAAGGAGAGATTTATGCATTTTATTGGTTTATTATTTTTCATTTGGACAACTGAATCAGGTGCCATGATCAAGTTGCCCGAGCCGGAGTTCACCAACAAATCGATTGAAGAATGCATCCAGCAGAGAAGGTCAATAAGGGCTTTTGAGGAAAAAGCCCTTTCTCTGCAGGAGATATCAAATATTCTGTGGGTTGCTCAGGGAGTAACTGATAAGGCAAGAGGATATCGTGCTGCGCCGTCTGCTGGTGCGACTTATCCTCTTATTCTTTACTACGCAACAAAACATGGTTTGTTCAAATACATACCAGAGAGCCATGGGATTAAGCAGACGATGGAGAAAGATTTGCGTAAGGATATTGCCAAAGCAGCGTTGAACCAGATGTTTATTGCGGATGCAGGGATGGTTATTGTAATAACCGCGCTATTCGAGAATACGACCTGGCGTTATGGAGAACGCGGCGTACGTTATGTCCACAATGAAGTTGGTCATTGTGCACAAAATATCCATCTGGAAGCAGTTGCGTTGGAATTGGCTTCAGTTCCTATTGGTGCTTATCATGATGATGAGCTTAAGGAATTACTCGAACTCGACCAGGAAGAACCATTATATATAATACCGGTCGGATTCCCCAAGAAGAAACAGAAGTTATGAAGATAGGAAGTTTTGAGGATTGGAAGATGAGAAATTCTGGCGGAGAGAGTAAATGGAGTGCAACGGCTTGCCGTTGCATGCAGTAGCAAGCTACTGCACTCCGTAGCACGCTTCGTTGAAGACACGTTCGTCTTTGACGAACTGAAGACACGCCCGTTTTAGACGGGCTGAAGGCACGCTTCGCTGGAGACACGCCTTCGGCTGGAATTGAATATGAAACGGAGGGTTTGTAGTTGTCTGATTTATCAGACTGTAATAGGTAAGTTTTTCCTAAATTGTAGCGGTCGGATTTATCCGACATAATGAAAATATCCGAAAATTTGTGCGATGAATCGCACTCACTGCCTGCCCCGTATAATGGCAAAGCTATTATATCGGGGTCATTCCCTGATCCTCATAACTCACTGCCTGCCCCGTATAATGGCAAAGCTATTATATCGGGGTCATTCCCCGACTTGCTGTAGTCCTGAGTTATATGTCGAAGGGATCGGGGAATCCAGTCTTGTAAAAAAATGAAGTGTGCACGAAATATGCCTTAATCTCCGATTGAGCTGCAGATTTCAGTGTATCGAACAAATGTGAGATGTCTCCAATGAACCGTGTCTTCAGCCTGTCCGTAGATATCGCTATAGTATCGAGTAAGTCGAGATGAATGCAATGAGATGCCCCGTTAAACGAAGTTGTGCGGGGCGCAGCTCCCTTCCAATTCCTTTGGGATTCCAATTTCGTGGAGTCATTCTCTGGTTTAACCAGGGAATCCAGTTTCTTCAACGGAGTGTGTTCTCCGTTACCCCGATACTTCGTTACTCTATTTGGTTCTTGGAATTTGTTTTTTTTTGTGTCTTACTTCTTGTTTCTTACTTCTTACCTCTTATTTCTTTCATCTTGCCTCTTTTCCCGCTCGTAAGAGCCATAACCGTTCACGCTAGTGAATCACAACCGCCCCGCACGGCAGTGCCGTTTCTCCCGTCTTGACTTCACCATAGACCTTTGATATAATATTATACATGAACAAAGGGGGTTTTCATGAATGTATTATTACTAATTGTTTTGGCGTTCAATCTCAATTCTTCAGAAACACTCGATCTGGTGAGAATTGACATTTCGCACCCTGATCAGATCAAGGAATTGGACCGCCTGGGTATTGTAATAAATCAAGTATCTAAAGACCATGTGGTGGCGGAAATTGAACCTCAGATGTACCCGGTTGTAAAGAGCAGGGGATATACGATATCGTTGCTCCAGGAAAACATAAGTGAAGTGTACTTGAGAAACAGTAGGGGTACAGCAGCGCGATCAGTATATCTAACCTATGAACAAATACGTGATTCCATGGTTACACTCGCGACCAACTACGGCATCTGCCATCTGGAAACACTCGGGGTCAGTCACAATAACCGTCTTCTCCTTGCCATGAAGATTTCTGATAACGCTGACATTGATGAACCAGAACCAGCACTTCATTTTGAAGGTAATATCCATGGCAATGAGAAGATCGCCTGGGGTGTCAATTTTTGTATGCTGAGCTATTTGGCAGCGAATTATGCGAGTGATACATTGGTGCAGAGGTTAGTAAATACCCGGGAAATATGGATTGCTCCGTTGGTCAATCCTGATGGATATGCCAATAACTCCCGGTATAACGGACGCGGCGTCGATCTTAACAGAAACTGGGGCTGGATGTGGGGGAATGAATATGCCTGTGGCAGCGATTTCTTGAGTGAGAATGAGTCATGGAAATTTGTCGAGCATTTCTGGCGCCATCCCTTTGTGACTTATGCGTCGTACCATTCAGGAACAAAGTACATATCAGAACCATGGTCATACACGAGATACCTGCAACCACCAGAACAGAATTTGATTCGGCATCTCTCTTTAGGATATGCCAGTTTCACGGGTTATCCGTATGGACAAGGTTCGGTTGGCATGTACCCGATAAATGGCTGCACAAAAGATTATGACTATGGTTGTGGTGGAGAAATCGGCTGGTCAATTGAAGTGTGTCATGTAAAGACACCACCGGCTGAATCGATTGACGTAATATTCAACCGTGATAAACCCGGTATGCTTCAGTTTATGCACCGAGCAGGTCAGGGAATCTATGGTGTAATCAGCGATTCACTTACTGGCCAACCGGTTTATGCCCTTATTTATGTGGGGCAGAGCGTTTGGCAGAGCTACTCATGTCCTGTAAATGGCGATTTCCATCGGTTCTATCTTCCTGGTACTTACGACGTTACAGTGATGAGTCCAGGATATGATCCTAAAACAATTTCTAATGTGGTGGTTCCTTCAAGCGGCGATTCATCAGTGTGCCTCCTGATCGATTTGAGTCCAAACACAAGTCTGCCAATTTACGCAACGCGCATGCTCGGCTCACGCTACGTTACCACATCATCGAATATGACCTATCCTGTCTGGGCAATCGGTCCTCACGACGGACAGGCATACCGTCTTGATGTCAATAAGTGGATAGTTCTTGCATTTGATTTTCCAATACGCGATGGCTCTGGTGATGATATGGTTGTTTATCGGTCATCTGGTTCTGGTACGGCAATAGTGCAGGTGAGCAATGATTGGCGTGGTTCATGGCAGACAGTGGGTACGGCAGGTAGCGCGATGAGTGAGTTCGACATCGCATCAGCGGGTTTTGATTCAGTGATGTATGTACGGCTGCAGGCGCAAAGTCAATTCATGCTCGATGCAGTTGAGGCAGTACAAATCATACCTGGTATAGAAGAATCCGATCAGGTGCAGGTTACCGATGTGAACATGGACATATGGCCCACTGTGTTCAGCCACACGTCATCACTGAATATTTTGAATCCTGGAACACGATCAATCCACGCGGCAGTCTACAATTCACTTGGCCAGGAAATAGAAACCTTGTTTGTCCAACCAGGGAAATCAGTCTTTGATGCATCTCATTTTGCGGCTGGCATCTACTTCATCAAAACCCAGGATAGTAAACTCGCACACACTTTTGTTGTGCTCAAATAAATGGGAAGACCGTTTCATATTAATAAAGATGTGTGTGCTTTGTTGGTCATCGACATGCAGAAATATTTTTGTGATGACGATGGCAGAGCCCATGTTCCGGGTGCGGACATTTTAAAAACGAAAATCAAAAGACTAATCAATGTATTCGTAAATGCAAATCAACCGATAATCTTTACACGCCATATTGATACGCCGGGTAGTCTAATGGAAAAATGGTGGCGCGAGAACCTCAAGGAAGACGATCCACAAAGTGGAATAACTAAGGACTTTGACATAGCGAATGGAGAGGTTTTTATCAAAGATCAATACGATGCATTTTTAAATACTGATCTAGAATCAAAACTCAAGAAAAAAGGAGTAAAACAGGTTCTTATCTGCGGTGTATTAACCAACCTGTGCTGCGAATCGACTGCGCGCAGTGCATTTATGAGGGGGTTTGAGGTTTACTTTGTAACCGATGCAACGGCAACCTACAAAAAAGAAATGTATGAGGCAACCCTGCTTAACCTCAAATACGGCTTTGCGACGCTTGTGACAAGCGATGAGATAATTAGCGGGCAAGAAACCATTTAATCCTAACGGATTGGAAGGGATCCCTCGACTTGCTCGGGATGGAAATGAGCCTCTGGCTGGAAGGGAGCTGTGCCCCTCGAAAAACTCATCTCACGCCGTTCGATATCTTCGACGAGACCTTCGGCTGGAATTGAATATGAAACGGAGGGTTTGTAGTTGTCTGATTCATCCCGCTTCGTATTATAATTCTATAAATAGGATTGCGGGATTCATCAGACAATGCCCAATGAATTGGGCGACTACCAGGAACCAAAGATGGGAACCGTATTCGTCCCGATTCTTGTGGATCCTCGTCCTTCGGACGGGATAATTCGTTTTTCTATTTTCCATTCGAAGAATCCCTTCCATCCCGTACTTTCAGCAAAAGTGCGTGGATCATTTCCATACGAAGTATCCCTTCTATGCGAAGCATCATTACTCCCATACTTTCTTAGCGTTGCTTGACATTTAGCTGATTCTATTTATAATCCTGCGTGACCAAAAGACACAAGGTTGCCATAATCGGCGCAGGACCAGCCGGCATCGCGGCAGCAATTCAATTACAGCGTTCAGGTATCACGCCATTAGTTTTTGAACAGACACGGATTGGTGGACTGCTTAACAACGCATTTTTTGTCGAGAACTACCCAGGGTTTCCCGACGGGATATCAGGTCACGAACTCGTGGCGAAATTCAGAAAACACCTAAGAAAATGGAAGATAAGTTTACTAAATGAACGAGTGACCAATCTTGTAAAGAAAAAAAACACATTCTTTATTATGGCACGTAAACAATATTGTGCAGACAAAGTAATAATCGCTTCAGGTACTGCGCCCAAACGTCCAAAGATTTGGTTCGAAAATTCACCTAAGAAGGTTGTCTTTGAGATTTATCCGATCAAAAACGTTAGAAAAAAGAAGATAATAATTATCGGCGCTGGTGATGCTGCATATGATTATGCGTTGAATCTTGGCCGGCACAATAGTGTTACCATTGTTAACCGCACCGAACAAAGGAAAGGTTTGAATCTACTCTTCAGACGAATGAAACAAGCGAAATACAAGAAACACATTACATACATACCTAACACAAAACTCTTAGGAATTACCCAATCACATAATAACTTAATTACTCGTTTCGCGAGCAAAGGCGAGAGAGTTACCTTATCGTGTGACTATGTGCTCTACGCTATCGGCAGACAACCCGCAATAGATTTCTTATCTGCGTCAATTAAGAAAAAATTCCCGCGCGACGGAGGGAATTTCTTTTTCGTCGGAGATGTGAAACAGGGTGACTTGAGACAGACCTCCATTGCAGTTGGTGATGGAATCAAAGCCGCGATGAGGATAGCACAAAGACTAAAGAAACGGTGAAACGGGGAACACCGAGACCCAAATCCCAAGCTCCAAGAACCAAATTCCAAGAAGCAAGTTCCAAGAACCAAGTTCCAAGTTCCAAGAACCAAATTCCAAGAAGCAAGTTCCAAGAACCAAGTTCCAAGAAGCAAGAAGACACGGAGAACACCGAGACCCAAATCCCAAGCTCCAAGAACCAAAGTCCAAATAACTCAATCTTTCATAACGACGAAGTCTTCTCGACAAGCTCGCCTGTCTCGAACAAGGTGAGAGGAAGAGTAAATGGAGTGCAACGGCTTGCCGTTGCATGCAGTAGCAAGCTACTGCACTCCGTAGCTACCGAGATAAGAGGTAAGAAGTAGGAAGTAAGAAGTAGGAAGTAAGAAGTAGGAAGTAGGAAGTAAGAAGTAGGAAGATGTGAAGATAAGAAAAAACAGAAGCTGCGAAGTTATGAGGATTGGAAGGGAATACAAACGAGAACGCTAACCCTGTAGTTGTCCAATTCATTGGACTGCCCGATGAATCACCTGTCTGCCTCAGGCAGAGGCGACTACATACTGTGCTGCTCAATAAATTGAGCGACTACACAAAAAGAACTG